>CALZJE010000009.1 GCA_945787715.1 uncultured Ectothiorhodospiraceae bacterium
TTGGAAATAAAGGATATCTGCTGAACTATACTGTTGGCAGCATGGATGCTGCCGTCAAGCTTATAAGGACATATTTACAGCGTGTATAATTCAGCAGGTATCCTTTAATTCCGATTTATTAATATATGTGAGCTAAGATGGTTAAAGAGCTTCTCAGTGCTGTTGCTATTATACTAACATTTATAGTATTTATACCCTACATACGCTCAATCCTGAGAGGAAAAACAAAGCCGCATGTATTTTCCTGGGTGATTTGGGGCTCCACCACATTTGTTGTTTTCCTGGCGCAACTTGCAGATAATGGAGGAGCTGGTGCCTGGCCAATAGGTGTTTCAGGTATTATCACACTATGTGTGGCGTTCTTGGCATATTTAAAAAAATCAGATAGCTCAATCACCAAAGCAGATTGGCTGTTTTTTATATTAGCAATGACTTCCTTGCCGTTTTGGTATCTAACCTCTGATCCATTATGGGCGGTGATAATATTAACAACAGTAGACATAATAGGATTTGGACCAACATTTAGGAAAGCATATAACCACCCGTTTGAGGAACAATTGACGTTTTACGCGATTTTCATAGTACGTAACTCTATCGCTATTTTAGCATTGGAACAGTATTCACTAACGACTGTTTTATTTCCTGCAGTTACAGCAGTAGCATGTCTATTGTTTATACTGATAACGATATATAGACGGCGGCTGCTGACAACCTAATATCATGACAAAAATTTGGTAGATTTTTTAAATATGGCGATGATTTATTTTGCACACCCTAATTTCCAAATACAACGGGCAGTTAAAAATCTCAATAGTATCATCGATATCAATATAATAATTAGAAAGTAAGGTATCAAGCAATAATATGCATGTGCCGTATAGTTTAGAGGATCATTTGTGAGTATATTGCGTCAGTTTCAATTATTTTCTGAGTACAATCAACTAATGAATCAGCGACTTTATAATGCTGCTTCACAGTTATCTACTGATGATCTTCATAAAGATAAAGGCGCATTTTTTAAGTCGATTATGGGGACTTTGAACCATATATTGGTCGGCGATGTTGTTTGGTTAAAGAGATTCTCCTCACATCCATCGGCTGGACATGTTTTATCTCATATATCCAGTTTAGAAAAACCTAAATCACTTGATTCAATTCTCTATGTTGATTTCGAGCAGCTTAGGGAGGAAAGAGTAAAAATAGACAAGATAATTATTGAATGGATAAATTCTTTATCTGAAAGTAATATTGAGGGATCAATTTCATATGAAAATATGGCTGGAACCAAATTCAACAAACCATTTTCTAGCTTGATAAGTCACTTATTCCTTCATCAAGTTCATCATAGAGGACAAGTCACAACGCTACTTTCACAATCTGGTGTCGATTTTGGTGATACAGACTTAATTGAGATCATTAATGAAAGCACTACATAATTAAGCAATAAAAAGTTATCATTCTAATCATGATAACTAACGCATTACCGCGATTAAAACATTTAATGCTCCTATTATTATGAATCAACAAAATTTAGAATGAGAAATTAAGTATGGCGTGGGTTTATTTAATAGTAGCTGGTTTGTTTGAATGCGGGTGGGCAATTGGCCTCAAATACACTGATGGCTTTACAAAACTGATTCC
Source organism: uncultured Ectothiorhodospiraceae bacterium (assembly GCA_945787715.1). GTDB lineage: Bacteria > Pseudomonadota > Gammaproteobacteria > S012-40 > S012-40 > CALZJE01. Next base: position 1,642 of record CALZJE010000009.1, read on the forward strand.
ATCACTACTAACTATCTCAGCGATGGCCATTAGTTTTCTGTTGTTATCAATCGCCATGAAAACAATTCCCGTGGGTACGGTATATGCTGTATGGACAGGTATTGGTATTATAGGAGTCGCTGCACTTGGCATGCTTCTATTGGGTGAATCTCGGGATATTATGAAAATAGTTTGCTTACTTCTCATTGTGTCCGGAATAGTAGGTCTCAAGCTGCTTTCATCCTCACCAGGGAATTCTTAAAAATCACATTAAGTCCGCTCACTGCTTTTGCGCTGAAATGGAATATAGCTTTCCACAAAAATCAAATTTGCATAAGTTTTTCAACAGCGTGTTTATAACGTCTTTAAATATGAGAATCATCGAATTTAAACAAGAAGATAATTGGATTGAAAAATTCGCTGATGAATCCAATCAGCTCAAGATGAAACTCGGCGACGTAGTTATTAAGATACACCACATTGGTAGCACAGCTATCCCAGGAAATTTTGCAAAACCAACAATTGACATAATATTGGAAGTAAATTATATCGTAGACCTAGATGTAAAAGCAGCAATACTTAAGCAACTAAGGTATAAAGCTAAAGGTGAATTTGGTATAACTGGTCGGCGATATTTTCAAAAAGGCGGCGATATCCGGACACATCATATGCACGCGTTTGCATCTGGAAGCAAAGAAATCGCTCGCCTTCTTTTTTTCCGTGACTATCTTCGCGCTCATAAATTCAAGGCTAGTGAATATGAAACTCTCAAACTTAGCTTAGCGACGAAATTTAAATTTTCATCCGAAGAGTATACTCAAGGTAAAAAGGAACTCATTGAAAAATTAGAAAATGAAGCACTTGTTTGGGCCAACAGTTAATCAAATTATCGTAGTTCGAGCCTCAATAATAGCTACAGTTTGAGTTTGCTTTAATGCAGCACGAAGTACTACAAGGTTGATTTATTCATTACTCAATTGATGTACATCAGCTCTTTTTTCCCATCGAGAGAAGTGGCCATTTGTTGTTTCAATTGAGGTAACAACCCAACTGGAATTTGGACTCAACCATTGGAAATAAGCTGCTTTTTCCGCAACCTGTTCACCAAAATCTTGATCAGGAATATGGATTTTTAATTCATTTAACACCGTTTGAAAACTATCAGGCATTTTGGGGGATTTTGGCAAATACTCTTCGTTGGTTTGTAGCACAATTACCTTTACTCTTTCCCGTGTTTTTTTATCTTCATGCTCCTGCTGATAAAGCACGGAAATTTGCTTTGGCGTATTAAAAGTATAATCTTCCAGCATGCGTTCAACTTTGTCCGCTTTGGTTAATAAATGTTCGGGTTTCTCTCGCGTATCGACAGCAACAATAAACACCAAAATACCGATAATAATTGTAAAAAGCAGCATTTTCATTGTATGAACTCTTAAACCTCAATCAAAAATCTATAAATTAGTTAGCGTAAACTCTAATAGGTGGAAGTAATTCTAATCAAAGAACAATCATAATTCACCCAGCCTATTATTACTCTATTGCAATTGAAACTTGCTAGTATTCTCAAACATTAAGTAGCGCGTCAGGCTTTCAGCTCTCATTCTACTAACGTTTACACCTCATAACCTAGAAAAATCAGTTGAACGGCGATTTCTAGCAATTTGTTTTTATAAAAATTCAGAAAGTTTCTATAAAAAGTTTCTTAACAATACCACATTCTGGTAACTTACTTTCTAGACAACCACATACCTATCCTTTTAAATACTTGAATTATCCAACTTGTGCAAGATGCAAATATGAACTTACAGACGCGAAATGGTATTAACCTAGATAAGGAGTGGTTGTATACACTTTATTGCACAACAATGAAAACTTATGTTGAAAAAACCTGGGGTTGGGACGAAGATTTCCAAAAAAATGCGTTTGAAACTCATTTACTGCCAGAAAGATTCCATATTGTTATGAAGTCGAGTATCGACGTTGGTGCTTATTTAATTTATGACAAAGGTGATCATGTGTGGCTCGAAATGTTACTAATAAATCCAGAGATGCAAAATCAGGGGATTGGTTCCTGGATAATACACAAGCTACAGAATAAATCAAAAGAAGCAAATAAACCTTTACAATTAAGTGTCATAAAGGTCAATCCTGTGCAATCATTTTATGATGGTCTGGGATTTTCTATTTATGATGAAGACGACTCATTTTATTATATGGAATGGACTCAAAAAACACAGTGCTGAATTAGATTAATACGATCAGTAACACGTTTAAACTTAAAATCATAAAAAAGAAACCCACAATTAAGTGGGCTTTTTTTATTTCATGAACTTCATTGTCGTTTAAAACAAATCATCTCGTTCTTCTGAAAGAAAATCTAGTTTTTGAAATCCTCTTGGTAATTTCAAACCACGCTTACCACGCTCATTGAGATAATGATCAAGCTCTTTTCCTTTCAGAACTTTTGTTTTATTACCCGCATGTAAAACAAGACGAGACTCCAGCCCCAAGACAACCATTGATCTAACATATTCTTCACCAGTTTCAAACTTAGCAGAAGTAATATTAATAAGTTTGACGCCTTTGCCTTTAGCTAGCAGTGGAAGCTCTGCGATTGAGAACACCAATAAATAGCCTGTATTTGTAGCTACAGCAAGCCATTCGTTTTCTGGATCAATCACTCTGAGAGGCTGTTGGACCTTTCCACCCTTGGAAACAGTTATTGCTGCCTTACCTGCCTTGTTCTTAGTGTAGAGATCACTACATTTTGTCACAAAACCAAAACCAGCATTGCTTGATAATAAATAAGTATCGTTATCATCACCAGCAATTACACCGCAAAAATTTGAACCGCTGGTCGGTTTCAATCGACCACTTAAAGGTTCGCCATGACTTCTGGCTGAGGGAAATCCATGGCCAGGCAAACTGTAACTCCGACCAGTTGAATCAATAAAAATGACATTCTGATTCGTTTTCGCCTTGGCAGTGGCGAGAAATTTATCACCAGATTTGAAGCTCAGAGTATTCACGTCGAGGTCGTGACCTTTACCAGCTCGCACCCAGCCTTTTTCTGACAGTATGACGGTAATAGGCTCTGATGGTAATAAAGCCGAAGGATCAAGCGCTTGAGCCGCTTCTCGTGCAATGATTGGTGAACGGCGATCATCACCAAATTCCTTGGCATCAGCTTGAATCTCTTTTTTCACCAATGTTTTCAGGCGTCGCTCGCTACCTAATATTTTTTCCAATTGATCGCGTTCAGCAGCAAGCTCATCCTGCTCACTCCTAATTTTCATCTCTTCCAGTTTTGCCAAATGGCGTAACTTTATTTCAAGAATCGCCTCAGCTTGTTCATCTGAAAGACTAAAGCGCTTCATCAAAACAGATTTTGGCTCATCTTCAGTTCGAATAATATGAATCACTTCATCAATATTCAAATAAGCGATAAGTAAACCATCGAGAATATGTAAACGTTTTAAAACTTTATCAAGTCTATATTGCAACCGCTTACGAACCGTTTCAACACGGAAAGACAACCAATCAACCAATATTGTTCTTAGATCACGAACTTTAGGCCGCCCATCAATCCCGATCATGTTGAGATTAACTCGGAATGATTTTTCAAGATCCGTAGTGGCAAAGAGATGCGCCATTAAACCTTCGACCTCAACACGATTCGATCTAGGTGTGATCACTAATCGTATCGGATTTTCATGATCAGATTCATCCCGCAAGTCTTCAACCATAGGCAGCTTTTTCGCCGTCATTTGTGCGGCTATCTGTTCAAGAATTTTGTTTCCTGATGTTTGGTATGGCAGTGCGGTAAGAATAATATCACCGTCTTCAATTTCGTATTTTGCACGCATACGAACACTACCATTACCCTTGCGGTACATCTCTCGGATTTCGCTCTTAGAACTGATAATTTCTGCATCAGTCGGGTAATCAGGACCTTTGACTATATCGCAAATCTCATCAAAGTCAGCACTCGGATTATCCAATAGATGAATACAAGCTTCGGCAACTTCATTCAAATTATGTGGCGGAATATCGGTGGCCATACCCACTGCAATACCTTGAGCACCATTAAGTAGTACCACAGGTAGTCTTGCTGGCAGTATTTTTGGTTCTTCGAGTGTCCCATCAAAATTTGGAATCCAGTCAACAGTCCCCTGATCAACTTCAGTCAAGAGAACTTGTGCGAATTTGGCAAGCTTTGCTTCTGTATAACGCATGGCTGCAAATGACTTAGGATCATCAGTCGAGCCCCAGTTCCCTTGCCCATCCACTAATGGATAACGAAAAGAGAACGGCTGTGCCATATGCACCATAGCTTCATAACACGCAGAATCACCATGTGGATGAAACTTACCCAACACATCACCGATTGTTCGTGCAGATTTTTTAAATTTTGCCGTTGAGCGTAAACCCAGTTCGGACATCGCATAAATAATTCTACGTTGTACTGGTTTTAATCCATCACCCAGATGCGGTAATGCACGATCAAGAATAACGTACATGGAGTAATCCAGATACGCTTTTTCTGTGTATTGATGTAACGGTTGTCTTTCAATCCCGTCTTCTGTTATTTCTATATCGTTACTCATATGCTACTTATTCTATATTAAGTTTCTGCTAAATCGCCTTTACTTTCCAACCAGGTTTTTCGATCACTTGCCCGTTTTTTTGCAAGTAACATATCCATCGTTTCATTTGTTGCGTCATCTGCCTCAATCATTAGCTGAATAAGTCGACGAGTATCTGGATTCATTGTGGTTTCACGCAATTGTAGAGGATTCATTTCACCCAAGCCTTTAAAGCGTTGCACATTGGGTTTACCGCGAATTTTTTCTGCCACTATTCGATCAAGCACACCTTTCTTTTCACTTTCATCCAGTGCGTAAAAAACCTGTTTACCAACATCAATTCGATACAAAGGAGGCGCGGCAACATATACATGACCTGCGGCAACCAATGGTTGGAAGTGTTTGACAAATAGCGCACACAATAGTGTAGCGATATGAGCTCCGTCAGAATCAGCATCGGCAAGTATACAAACTTTACCGTAACGTAAACCATTAAGGTTATCAGAGCCAGGATCAACCCCAATTGCTACTGCAATATCGTGAACCTCTTGAGACCCGAGAACTTGTTGAGAATCTACTTCCCAGGTGTTTAATATCTTGCCGCGTAACGGCATTACTGCTTGATTTGATCTATCACGTGCTTGTTTGGCAGAACCACCCGCTGAATCCCCTTCCACTAGGAAGAGTTCACTACGGTGCGAATCTTGCGAAGAACAATCAGCCAATTTACCAGGCAGCGCAGGCCCTGAGGTGACCTTTTTACGAACAACTTTCTTCGCATCCCGCAAACGTTGTTGCGCATTGGAAATTGCCAATTCTGCAATCTTTTCACCGACATCAGCATTTTCACCAAGCCACAAACTAAACGCATCTTTAACAACACCTGTGACGAATGTTGCGCATTCACGGGATGACAATCGTTCTTTAGTCTGCCCTGAAAACTGCGGATCAGCCAATTTGACGGATAAAATATAACTACAACGATCCCAAACATCTTCAGGTGAAATTTTTACACCTCGGGGTAATAAACTCCGGAAGTCACAAAAATCGCGAATGGCCTCGGTTAACCCAGTTCGTAAACCGTTAACATGTGTACCACCTTGCGCGGTAGGAATTAGATTCACATAACTTTCAGTGACCATGTCACCTTCTGGCAGCCAGACAACCGCCCACTCTGCCGCTTCGGTATTTCCACTGATCGCTTCTGTAAATGGCGACTCTGGTAAGGTTTCGATATTACCCAACTCATCGCGAAGATAAGCACGTAATCCATCTTCATAAAACCATTCGAAACTTTCTCCGGTTTTTTCGACATCGAATTTAACGCGCAAACCTGCACACATTACTGCTTTAGCGCGTAAAACATGTTTTAGCTGCGTAACAGAGAAATTGGGAGAGTCGAAATAACTACTATCTGGCCAAAAACGAAGACGCGTGCCTGTCTCTTTTTTAGCAACCTTGCCAATAACTTTTAGATTTTTTGTCTTTGCACCATCGGCAAAAGTCATGTAATGCTCTTGCCCGCCACGCTTCACCCACACTTCCAGTTTTGTTGAAAGTGCGTTTACAACTGAGACACCCACGCCATGGAGGCCACCTGAAAACTCATAGTTATCATTAGTGAATTTTCCACCTGCATGAAGTTTAGTCATAATGACTTCAATACCGGGAATTTTTTCTCGTGGATGAATATCCACCGGCATACCGCGACCATCATCGCGAACTTCCAGTGAATTATCTTTATACAACGTGACACGGATCTCTGTAGCGTGACCTGCCATCGCTTCATCGACACTGTTATCGATGACTTCTTGACCTAAATGATTAGGCCGAGTGGTGTCGGTGTACATACCAGGTCGTTTACGGACTGGCTCAAGTCCTGTAAGGACTTCAATATCTGATGCGTTGTAGGTTTTTGCCATATTATATTTCGTAGACGTTTACCGGGAGTTGAATCGTACTGTTACTATCCACCATCTTCAAGTCAAATTGATACCAATATTTCATATTTAGCTCATTTATTGATCGATAACAAATAAATCAATAGTTTTAGGGTGAGAACAATAAATACTTAGAAATCCTTCGTTTATCAAATAAGGGATGAAAATAGTTTAGTAAACATGACAATTAAGCCAGAATTGCTAAAAATATGCCGTCTAATAATTAGATTATTTTTTACTCGTTTTTTTTATTCGTGATGTGATAAAAAGAAGCGACATTAGAGCGGGTAGGTAATAAAAGATTCCATTCACAGCGCTTTTGCTATTATTTGAGATATGATGCTAAACGAGACACGCCTAATTCCAACTGCTCCATTGAGCGCGTGTACGCAAAGCGGACATGCTCTTGGGCCAAATGCTTGCCAAAATCAATCCCTGGCGTTATAGCCACATTGATGTTTTCCAATAAGTCTTCTGCTAATTGAAAGCTGTTGCTGCTAAACCTGGCGCTATTCGCATAAAGATAAAAAGCCCCCTGTGGTTTACCTTTCATACCGAAACCTAAATCATTTAATGCGTGATAAAGATAATCTCTACGCTCTTTAAACTCCTTTCGATAGGATTCTAGAATATCGAGTGTCGCAGGCTGAAAAGCTTCTAAAGCAGCATGCTGAGCAACAGTTGGTGCTGCAAGAAATATATTCTGTGCCAGACGATCAATGCTGTCGATAAACTCCGCAGGCGCAACCAGCCAACCAACACGCCATCCTGTCATGCAAAAATATTTTGAAAAGCTATTAATGATGAAAACATTCTCACATCTACCAACAAATGATTTCACATCTTCGTCATAAACAAGTCCATGGTAAATTTCATCGAGAATCAAATAAGCATTTTTTTGTTCTGCAAAAGCAGCAATATCATCCAATGTTTTAGTGTCAATTAACACACCCGTAGGATTAGACGGAGATGCGAGCATGATTGCCCGCGTATTATTTGTCCATTTGTTTTTTACATCATCAAGTGTGATCTCATAGTTATTTTGCTCATCAAGCTCAATAAATGTCGGTATCCCCCCGGCAATTTGAACAAAGTGTTTATTACAGGGATAACCAGGATCAGTTAAAATAACTTCATCACCGGGATTAATGACAACACCACAAACCAATTGCAGTGCGCTCGAGGAGCCCGGAGCAACAACGATCCGGTTTTTATCAACATCAATACCATCGTTTGATTTATAAAAATTAGCAATAGCTACGCGAAGCTCATTAAGCCCTAAAGCTGGTGTGTAATGAGTATATCCTTTATCAAGCGCATTAATTCCTGCCATTACAATAGGTGCTGGTGTATCAAAATCTGGCTCACCTATCTCCATATGAACAACTATTTTGCCTTGCGCTTCCAACTCTTTTGCACGAGCTAGCAGCTTCATCACATGAAACGGTGCGATATGCTCCATCCGTGTAGCTATTGAATGCTTCATGCTTTCACAAAATCCTTATGTAATTTTTTAATCGTTTCAATATCAATATATTCAGGAATATCTGCTTCCCCTTCAATTATCTTGCAAGGGACATCAGGATCACCCAATTGATCTACAACCAACATTGCACCTTCGAATTTATCGTTTTCAGTATAGTTATTAACAGTGATTAATGTCGGTATGTTAATACAAGTCGCTGCAACAACACCGTTGTAAGAATCTTCAAGTGCAATACATTCTTGTGCTTTTAAATTCATTTTCCCCAATACATATTCATAGACATCGGGTTTTGGCTTTTTGATAGGCACTACATCAGCTGCGGCAATCACATCAAACCAATCCAGAGCATCATCACCCATAGTTGCAGTAACCAGGTTATTAACGTTGCCAGGGCTTGTTGTAGTTGCAATTGCAATTCGTATGTTTGCTTTTTTTGCCTCATCAATAATTCGAGAGATACCAGCTCGTAGAGGAATAAGCTTTTGCTTGACCAAGCTTTGATAACGCTCATTTTTTGACTCATGTAACTTCACAACAAGATCTTGCTTGATTTCTTCATTTAAAAAATCATTAACGTAATAACGAATGCGCTCTTTCCCGCCAGTGACTTTTAACAGTTTTGTATATAACTCAACAGTCCAATCCCAATTCAGCCCTTCTTGTTGAAAGGCATAATTGAAAGCCTGACGATGGGCCTCTTCTGTATTTGCTAAAGTCCCGTCTACATCAAATATAATTGCTTTTAATTCTGTCATTCTATTAAACCTATAATGAAAACTTTCTATAAATATTCAACTACTCAACACCAACAATTTTTCAATTATTGGGGCCTTCTCTACATAAATATTTTACACGAATATTCGTTTGTAATATCAATCTTTAATCATGTAAGTAATATATTAAAGGAACAATGTCAAAAGTTCGCTAATTAGCCAGAATATTTTATTGCGAGCATAGATAAATTCTGGTAAAAAGTCCTGTCCTTACGGATTCCGGCACTTATGGGAGACAATACATGGCCTCAACAAACAACCAGGCTGACAACAGTTTTAAAAATGACTTTACACCTTATACTGAAAAGAAAGGTGAGGAGTACATGAATGAAGATCAAGTAGAACACTTCAGAAAGATACTCAACGCTTGGAAAAAAGGCCTTATGGAAGAAGTAGACCGCACTGTGCACCATATGCAAGATGAGGCTGCTAATTTTCCTGATCCAAATGATCGTGCAACACAAGAGTCTGAATTCGCAATGGAGCTGAGGGCTCGTGATCGGGAACGAAAGTTAATTAAAAAAATAGACGAATCATTGGCTGAGCTAGACGAAGGCGAATATGGATATTGTCGTCAATGCGGCATCGATATAGGCATTCGCCGTTTGGAAGCTCGCCCAACTGCTACATTATGCATCGATTGTAAAACGCTAGACGAAATAAAGGAAAAACATATTGGTCGCTAGCCACAAATGATTAACAAACAAAAAAGGAACCTTGCTGGTTCCTTTTTTTATAAACGCTAAAAAATATCAATTAATGGATATTAAGCTGCTGGCCCTTCACCTTCTAAATGTGATCGTAGTGCATTAGTATGTGCAAAGTTCATAATATATTGAAAAGCTGCTGGATTATCAGCCTCCAACGATGGATCAACAATCAGGCACTTTTCACCATTTACAACACCTGGCTTTACACTTTCAGCATAGTGCAGCCGATGATCAGGTCCAAATGTACCCATATTTGCTGAAATTCTCTCAATCCAGTCACTAGGTCTAAATTTTTTTCCGTCTTCTCGTATACTTTCAATAACTAATTTTTCTGACATTGCGCGCTTACCCACATAAAAAAATTAAAAACCTCATCTACAACGTTATGCATTAGTTATCGACGGAGTCCTACTACTTTACAACATATTGTGAAACTCATAGTGTGACCAAGTTAACAGTTTCTTCTCATCTGCATTAATCCGGGTATTTCATGATGTGCGAATTTATCACGCTGTAATTTGATTTTCTTATCGATTCCTACAGAGTAGCAAATACACGGGCAACGAGGAGCAGTTGCCTAGCGCCGGACTGGTGAGTCCAGTCACAGGACGATAAGTACTTGTACAATTGCAGAACAAGTGAGATAACGTAAAATTCATGAATTATCCGGATTAAACTTACATATTAGCTAAAATCGCTTTTTTAACCGATTCCAATGTAGCATCAACCGTGCGAATGCCACCTGAACACTGTGAAATTGCAGTATCAGGATCTTTCAATCCGTGGCCAGTTAAGGTGCATACGATTTTACTACCCTCAGGAATCTTTCCTGAATTAATGTCACGTATTGCGCCCGCTAATGATGTCGCAGATGCTGGCTCACAGAACACGCCCTCATTAGCACTTAACATCTTCTGAGCTGCTAGAATTTCTTCGTCGCTACACTCGTCAAACCATCCATTAGATTCTTTTTGTACATCCCATGCTTTATCCCACGACTGAGGGTGACCAATGCGAATTGCGGTTGCCACAGTTTCTGGGTCGTCTACCATTTCACCACGTAGGAACGGCGCAGCACCAGATGCTTGATAACCTACCATTTGCGGTCGTTTGCCCACAATTCCTTGATTGAAATATTCACTATACCCCATCCAATGAGCGGTGATATTACCTGCATTACCTACTGGTAGGCAGTGAAAATCAGGCGCACCTTCTAATTCTTCAACAATTTCAAAAGCCGCTGTTTTTTGGCCTTGAAGACGATATGGATTGATTGAATTCACAATTGTTACAGGAACTTCATCACCAATCTCTTTGACGAGCTGCATACCGTCATCAAAATTACCTTTGATTTGGATGATCACTGATCCATGCATCATCGCTTGAGCGAGTTTACCCATTGCAATTTTGCCATCAGGAATTAATACAAACGCTGTTATGCCAGCTCTTGCAGCATAGGCAGCGGCAGACGCGGAAGTATTGCCAGTAGACGCACAAATAATTGCCTTACTACCGCCTTCCACTGCTTTAGTGACCGCCATAGTCATACCGCGATCTTTAAATGAACCAGTAGGATTCAAACCTTCATATTTCACATAGATATCGACATCTTTTTCCAATAAACGTGGAATATTACTCAAACGAATTAACGGCGTGTTTCCTTCACCTAAGCTGATAATTCTCGTATCATCATGCACCGGTAAACGATCACGATAGTTATCAATTAGTCCTGTATAGCGTTTTCTAAATGGCATTGGAAACCTCTTTTATTCTTTATCCAGCGTCTCTACACGAATACGTGTTAGCTGATCTTTTATACTATCCAGCGCTTCGATCTTTTCAATTGCGCTGATCATTTGTTTTTCATACACCTTGTGCGTCAGCATTATTATTTGCACTTGAGTTTCAGCATTTTGAGGCTCTTTTTGAATAAGCGCTTCAATGGAAATTTCTGCATCCCCTAAAATCTGAGTAACTTCTGCTAATACTCCAGGCTTATCATCTGCACTCATACGGAGATAATAAGCAGTTTGTATATCTTCAACGGGTAAAATGGGCGTATCATTGATTGAGTCAGGTTGAAATGCCAGATGTGGAACGCGATTTTCGGGATCGGCCGTTAACGTTCTTACAACATCAATAATGTCTGCCACTACTGCAGAAGCTGTTGCTTCGGAACCAGCACCCGCCCCGTAATAAAGTGTCGGGCCAACTGCATCACCTTTCACCAGCACTGCATTCATTACACCGTCAACATTGGCGATTAAACGTCGTTCAGGAATCAATGTTGGATGAACACGCAACTCTATTCCGCTATCTGTTCGTTTAGCGATACCTAGATGTTTAATCCGATAGCCCAATTGCTCGGCATACGAAACGTCTTCTTGAGTAATTTTAGTGATGCCTTCGGTATATGCTTTTTCGAATTGAAGTGGAATACCAAAAGCAATGGAAGCCAGTATGGTTAATTTGTGTGCAGCGTCAATCCCTTCTACATCAAACGTCGGATCAGCTTCAGCATATCCAAGTCGTTGGGCTTCTTGCAGTACATCTGAAAAATCTCGCCCTTTATCTCGCATTTCAGTAAGGATAAAGTTTCCGGTACCGTTGATAATCCCAGCTAGCCATTCAATACGGTTGCCAGATAATCCTTCTCGAATCGCCTTTATGATTGGAATACCTCCAGCAACTGCAGCCTCGAAAGCAACCATTACACCTTTTTTCTGCGCCGCATTAAATATCTCATTACCATATTTGGCAATCAGTGCTTTGTTCGCGGTTACAACATGCTTACCGTTGGCAATTGCTTTCATCACAAGGTCGCGTGCTAGCTCTTCACCACCGATCAACTCAACAATAATATCAACTTCCGGATTTGCAACAATGTCCTGAGGATTGTCCGTCAGCTGGATTTCACTGGTGTCACAACTTCGAGCACGGGTAATATCTCTTGCTGCCGCATGAGTTACTTGAATACCACGCCCTGCTCTTCGAAAAATTTCTTCAGCGTTACGAGAAAGAACATTAACTGTTCCTCCGCCAACGGTTCCTAATCCTAATATGCCAACCTTAACCGGGCCCACTATTATCTCCCTTTAGTTCCTCAATTCGAAACATATCACGTATGCCTCGTATAGCTTGTCTTGTTCTGTGCGCGTTTTCAATCAACCCAAATCGCACATGATCGTCACCATATTCACCAAAACCTACCCCAGGTGATACAGCTACTTTTGCGTGCTTTAACAACAACTTGGCAAATTCCAGTGAACCATGATGTCGATATTCCTCAGGTATTCTCGCCCAAACAAACATAGTGGCTTTCGGCTTTTCAACTTCCCAACCGATATGATTTAGGCCATCGCAAAGTACATCTCGACGATCTTTATACATATTACAAATGTCTTGTACACAATCTTGCGGCCCTTCAAGTGCAGCGATTGCTGCGATTTGAATCGGCGTAAACGTACCATAATCCAAATAAGACTTTATACGCGCCAAGGCACTTACTAATACTTCGTTACCGCACATAAATCCAACACGCCAGCCCGGCATGTTATAACTTTTTGATAATGTAAAAAATTCTACGGCAACATCTTTTGCGCCAGGAACTTGAAGTATCGATGGTGCTTTATAGCCATCAAATACAATGTCTGCGTAAGCAATATCATGAACTACCCAAATGTCATGTTCTTTAGCAACTGCAATAACTTTTTCAAAAAAATCTAAATCAACACACTGTGTGGTCGGATTACCCGGAAAATTGAGCACTAACATTTTAGGCTTTGGCCAAGTATCTTTGATGGATTTTTCCAATTCTTCAAAGAAATCCACACCTGGAATCAGTGGGACATGACGTATATCAGCACCAGAAATGACAAAACCATAAGGATGGATTGGATATGCTGGATTTGGCACAAGTACGGTATCGCCCGTACCCAAGGTCGCAAGTGCTAAATGCGCAAGCCCTTCTTTTGAGCCAATTGTTACAATTGCTTCTTTGTCCGCATCCAAATCAACATCAAATCGATCTTTATACCAATTGCATATCGCTTTGCGTAATCGAGGTATGCCTTTAGAAACGGAGTATCGATGAGTATCTTTGCGTTGTGCAGCTTCAGTCAACTTATCAATAATATGTTGCGGTGTAGGTTGATCAGGATTACCCATTCCAAAGTCAACGATATCTTCACCACGGGAACGTGCTTGCGCTTTAAGTTCATTGACTATATTAAATACATACGGCGGTAATCGTTTGATGCGTTGAAAATCTGAAAACACAGTCGCTTTTGCCTAATTTACTTTATTTTTTGAAGATTCACACAAAGGCGGCAACATTACTTGCGGCTAAGGTTTGTGTCAATCCCAATCCGAAGATATTTTAATTTCTTTAGTGAAAGAATTATACCTTATATCCACAACAGACAATGTTTCGATTACAATGATAAAAAACGTGTAACTACTCAGCGTATTCATCTTTTACTCCGTAATTGCGTTGTTTTTGTACTCGAATGGTCACATTTTAACTAACTGCTCACATTCTCCGCACAAAAACGCCTTGTTCTGTAGCAAAATCAAAACTCGCTGAGTAGATACAAAATATTTTAAAAGGATAAACTGAAAGACATGCAAATCAATCCGGATTTTAATACTGGCGTATATACCATTCGCTCATACCGTCCACATGAAATTGATATATTCTCTCCGATAAATATTTCAGAAATACAATCGCTTGAGGAAAAAAACAATACCGATGGAGAACGGCCAAAAAACTATAAAACGTTAAATCAAAGTTTTATCGTCACGCCTAACAAATTGATTGAAAACTGGAGTGTAGAAAATCCTCATCTGCTAATTGAAGAACACTTTCAAGATTTGTTAGCACTAAAACCTGAAATGGTTATCGTAGGAACTGGTAAAAATATGCATTTTGCAGATAGCCTTTACACTTTGCCATTGTTACAAGCCGGAATAGGTGTTGAATTTATGAACACTGCAGCAGCGTGTAGAACTTATAATTTTCTTGTATCAGATAGTCGAGATGTTGCTGCGGCAATTTTCATGATCAAAGATTGAGCTACGGCAATTATCAGTATGATAATCTTTAGTTAAAAACAGCTTCCGCAGAAAAGCCTTCGCGCTCCATGATATCTCGTAATTTAGCCAAGGCTTCTACCTGGATTTGCCTCACTCTTTCACGTGTAACACCTATTTCGTTACCCACCTCTTCCAATGTGGACATTTTACTTCCGTTCAAGCCAAATCGACCTTCAACAACCCGCTTTTGCTTATCATTTAACTGTTTCAACCAAATATCTAAATGCTTATTCAGGTCTTCGTCTTGTAGCAATACAGCAGGGTCGCCATTATTTTCATCAGCAATCCCATCGAGTACCGATTTTTCAGAATCCTTGCTAACTGGTGTGTCAACCGAAGTTACTCGCTCATTTAGCCCCAAAATTCGTTTCACATCTTCAATAGGTTTATCTAAATGACGTGCAATCTCTTCCGGACTGGGTTCATGATCCTGAGATTGCGCAAAATGACGTGCAGCGCGAAGATAAGCATTTAATTCTTTAACAACATGAATGGGAAGCCGAATAGTGCGGGTTTGGTTCATCAAACCACGCTCAATCGTTTGCCTAATCCACCAAGTTGCATAAGTAGAAAAGCGAAAACCTCTCTCAGGATCGTATTTTTCAACAGCATGGATAAGCCCTAGATTTCCTTCTTCAATTAAATCTAGAAATGCCAATCCTCTATTCATATAACGACGTGCAATTTTCACAACCAAGCGCAAATTGCTTTCAATCATACGTTTGCGCGCTGCTTCCTCTCCTTTTTGAGCCAGGCGGGCAAAATATACCTCTTCTTCAGCAGATAAGAGCGGAGAATAACCAATTTCACTGAGGTACATTCTTGTCGCATCGAGCTGCCCGTCTGATGCTTCTTCTGATTTGGATTTGGATTTGCGTTTGCTTTTACTAGCGACTGGAGGATTAAGCTCAAGTGGTTCATTCTTTTCGAGGCCAGCATCATTAGTATGATCGCTTGTCAATTCATGAGTTTCTTCAATTGATTCTTTCTTAAGTTCGCTGACTTCCTGAGCCATCTTTAACCCTCCATAATTCAATGAGACCTAGCCATTAAGAGACGCAAAGGATCAACAGGCTTTCCATTTCGGCGAATTTCAAAATGGAGCTGCGCAAGATTATCTTGAGCTTTCCCCATTTGTGCAATTTTTTGCCCCTGACGAACAACATCCCCTTCGTTCACCAGAATTCGCTCGTTATGACCATAAGCACTAAGATATATTTTGTTGTGCTTAATAATAATTAAATTACCAAATCCTATTAACCCATTACCGCTATATACTACTTTTCCTGCAGCAGTTGCATAAATTGGCTGCCCACGTGTACCAACAATATTGATACCCTTTTTCCGCTCTGACAAATTTTTGTCCGAATTCCGCACTGTCCCGTTAGTGGGCCAATACCACTTTGAAACAGGATTGGAAAGCGCAACTTTATTACCTACAGATGGCGTTGACTTCTCTTTAACCGGTCGTTTTAAATTATTATTGGATGACGACTTCTTATTACGCACTTCTTTTTTAGATGCAATGTGTTTTCTCTTTTTCTCCCACGAATCATCATCTTCCGGCGGGGTAACAATTAACCACTGGCCTTTGTTAATAACATATGGAGCCGGAATATTGTTCCATTCTGCTATGTCTTGGTAATCATGTCCATAGTAAAATCCGATGGAATATAATGTATCTCCTTTTTCAACTCGATGGTGCACAAAGCTACCACAACTACACAAAAACAATACCATTATGATTAGACAACATATATGGTAAATTTTATGATGGTTAATTGTAATTTGCCTGAAACTCATACATATAACACGCACTAATTAGCACCAAAATTACCTGTACTGCGTAGACAAGTTGTTACTTAAACAAAACCACCCTTCACAGCAAAGTACAGAGCAACAACAAGGATTACGACAAGCCAGCCAACAACTTCAATATACTTACGTAGCAACGGTTCAAATTTTGGGCCGCCCCAAGCAATCAAACTCGCGACCAGAAAAAAACGTGCACCTCGACCTATTATCGACATTATTAAAAATGGGATAATTGCCATTCCAACAACACCGGCTGCAATTGTAAATACTTTGTACGGAATCGGACTGAAACCAGCGATTAATACAACCCATATTCCCCACTCAGTAAACCAAGCTTGTGCTTTTTCAAATCTAGCCCAGTAGCCAAAGTCTCTAATTAATGGCTCAATCATTTCAAAAGCAAGATAACCCAACAAATAGCCAAAAACCCCGCCGAGCACTGAAAAAACAGTGGCAACAAAAGCAAACCATAAAGCACGATGGCGGTTAGCTAGGCACATTGGTGCGAGCATCACATCGGTAGGAACAGGGAAAAAAACCGATTCAGAAAAACTTAGCGTTGATAGATACCAGGTTGCTCTTGGATGTTTTGATAATATTAGGGTTCGATCATAAAGAGGTGCGAATAGTTTCATCGCCGTACGCCACCTAATAAAGGCACAAAATGAACGCCATTCAACTCCTCTTCAATATAACCGCCTTCTTCACGTCGAATTTGACGAAGCATCTGAACGTTCTTACCACAAGGTATTAACATGCATCCACCGATTGATAATTGATCCAATAATTCTTCCGGTATGCTTTCTGCTGCAGCAGTGACGATTATTCCATCAAAAGGCGCGTGTTCACGCCAACCGTCTGTACCATCATCGTATTTGTATTTTACATTTCGCAATTTCAACTCACGCAAACGTGAACGAGCTTTGAGCTGCAATGCCTGGATTCGCTCAACAGTAAAAACCTGATCCACCAACTGCGCTAGAATTGCTGTTTGATACCCAGAACCTGTCCCTATTTCTAGCACACTCTTTATGCCACTGTGTGACAATAGTGCTTCAGTCATTCGCGCAACAATAAAAGGTTGAGAGATAGTCTGGCCGTGACCAATTGGTAGCGCATCATCTTCATACGCGCGAGAAGCGAGCGCTTCATCGACAAAAATATGCCGAGGTGTGTTACGCATTACATTTAAAACAGCATCGCTTTTGATCCCCCTCTCTTGCATACGCTTGACTAACCTTTCACGAGTTCGTTGCGATGTCATGCCAATACCTTGTAAGCGCATATTCATACTTTGATTGCCTCAACCCAATCAGAAATAGTTTTGAGCAAATGATGCTGTGTTAAATCAACATGCATTGGTGTGACAGAAACATAACCTTCTTTAATTGCATGAAAATCTGTTCCTGGTCCTGCATCCTGTTCTGCCCCAGCAGGCCCTACCCAATAGATATCTTTACCTCGAGGGTCTTTATCTTTATACACTGGCTCAGCTTTATGCCGATTACCTAAACGAGTTGACCTAAATCCTTTAATCTCTTCACGAGGCAGATCAGGCACGTTAATATTCAATATTGTATCCGTTGGGATAGGGTGCAATTTTATCTGTTCAATAATTTCTCGTGTTACAGTTGCGGCAGTCTGGTAATATTTCCCTTCCCAGCCAGCAAGAGAAACTGCTATAGCAGGTAAACCAAGAAAGCGCCCTTCAATGGCAGCAGCAACCGTACCGGAATAGATAACATCATCTCCTAAATTTGCACCATAGTTGATACCAGAAACCACCATATCAGGCTCTTCATTCAACAGCCCTGTAAGCGCAAGATGAACACAATCGGTCGGTGTTCCATCCACATAGTAGATCCCATCTTCAACTAATGTTGCTCGAAGTGGGTTTTCAAGCGTTAGGGAACTGCTTGAAGCACTTCGATTTCGCTCAGGAGCTACAACAGTTAGACTCTCACTGATTTTTTTTAATTCGTGCGTTAGCACGCGAATACCTGGGGCTAGGTATCCATCATCGTTACTAATTAATATTTTCACCTTTAATAACGCTCAATATGTTAATGGGTAGATAGAAAGAAGGGATCGATAACACTCAGAAAAATACCAAGCGCTAAACCGCTCAAGCCTCAGTACAGGAAATCATTTTAAACACATAGTCAATTCAAATATCTATGATTGAAATTAATTCTGACTATACCACAAAGTCATATTAATGCTAAGCTGTTCGATTATTCAGCGCCGGATACCGAATTTCACACCTTGCTTAAAAGTTTTAACTACCATATAACATGAAGAAAAAAATAACTATTTCTAAAGAGGATCAAAACTTATTTCGCTCAGAAGTCAGTGATTCGAGACCACTAAAACCTCAAAATCGCGTTCACCATACTGCCATACGGCCACACAAAAAAGTGACTCATACTCACTTGCAAGATAACGCAGAAGAGATTTACTGTGTTTCCGATTTCATCGACCCAAGTAATTATTGCACAAGTAATCAGCAGCTCAGCTTTAAGACCGCGGGCGTCCAAAACAGGCAATTCCAGAAGCTCAAACAAGGCCAGATAATGATCGAAGAAATTCTCGATCTTCATGGCTTAACAATCGAGCAAGCAAGGAGCCGCGTCGATTTATTTATCGCTGACTGTATGAAATGCCATCTACGCTGTATAATCATCATTCATGGCAAAGGAGGACGTGGTAAGCCACCCATGATAAAAACAATGGTCAATCATTGGTTGAAACAAATAAATGATATTATCGCATTTACCTCAGCACAACCTTGTGACGGTGGTACTGGTGCTGTTTATGTACTACTAAGAAAATGACCTTTAAAATTCAATGTATAAAAATCATTAGACAATCAGTTATTATGCTTTATTATATTTTTCCCGTTGAAAGTTCATTGAATTAACATGAAGTAACGTTTTCAATAATACAACTATGCCAAAGAAAATTATCAAACGCTATTTACCGAGTGAAGAAACACTTAAAAATAGCAAATCACTTGGTGTTTTCGGTCGTACAATTTTTGCGTCCGACTTATGGCATCTAAATAAACGCTCTGTCAGCAGCGCTTTTTCGGTTGGCTTGTTCTGCGCCCTTATTCCAGTTCCATTTCAAATGGTGATAGCAGCTAGCATTGCTCTCTTGATGCGAGTAAACCTGCCGATATCGGTCGCGTTAGTGTGGCTAACAAATCCTATCACAATTCCCCCGGTGTTCTATTTCGCTTATCTTGTAGGCACATGGACTTTAGGAACACCGGTTAACGAGTTCCAGTTTGAGCTCTCTATTGACTGGCTTAAAGACGGCTTTTTATTAATCTGGCAACCGCTATTGCTGGGTTGCTTTATCTGCGCTACTGTATTGTCTATTCTAGGGAACATTACTGTGAGAATATTGTGGCGTTTACATATTGTTAGAAATTGGCAAAACAGAAAGCTGAAAAGAATCAATCGAAAATTAACGCAAATAAATCAATCAAACAATGAATAAACCACTTCTCTTCTTTATTCCTTTTTTACTGACAGCATGTGATCAACATTTAAAACCCCATTATATACTTGATAACTCCCCCATCTACCAGTACCAAGGTGGAGACCAATTACGTTATAGCGTACTCGATGATTCATCAATTAGTGGTGAAGGTGCACTAGGATTTTATTCATTGGAATTTATCGATACGACTCAACTGCACCCGACAGCATCATTCCAAACATTACATGAGAGCTTTAGTGCTATCGAAAATTTCTCCCCCCCATTTGTCACACGGCATGTATCATATAATGATGAGGGGGACATGGAGTTAACGGCCATCACAACTGGCGGCGAAGTGTTTTGGCTCTCAGAAGAGGGAGTTACCTCCAGCTCCATTTTGTATTTCGCACAAACCGAGGAAACACCACAGACTTACACCACAAGTAGAACGCTTCAAATTTGCAATGCAAACAGTTGTGAAAACAGCGGTGAAATTACCATCAAATACGCTTACAAAGGCAGCGAATTAGCCAAAACATCCTATGCCGACTTCGATACTCACGTTATTGGCATAAACATAGCAATAAACATTATCCAAAATGCCCTATCAACCACCACTAAACTTTACACACTATCGGGAACAGAATGGATATACCCGCCACTTGGCGTTGTAAAATATGAGTACGATGTTACAAACAACACTGATCAAGTAAGCCTTAGACTTATAGGTCATCTATCTCAAACAAATATCAGCATACCAGAATCGCTAAATCAGACTGAATAACGTTGTTTATGAACCGCTGACATTATCTTCACTCATTGTTAGCCTGCTGTTGTTTCACGCTGTTCAAGAAATTTCTCAATATCCTTCTTCAAGTTAGACTCAACCGAGCTAATCTCTTTTTTAGACTGAACCGCAGCTTTATTTTTTTGCTCGATCATAACTTTCTCGTCTGCCTTGCCAGTATAATGCTCTCTGGCAAGAAGCAAGGATTTACGAATATCAGAATGCCTATCAAGACCATTCCATTCACAAATTTTATCAATGGCTAATGAGAAAGCCTTGTCAACCCCATGCTTATCGATACTAATTGTTGTGAAACGAGGGCTTTTTTCATTTGGCACCTTAATTCGCAGCTTGAATTCCCAAGCAGGTGTGCGCCCCTTACGTTGATTTAATACTTTGCTCAATCCAACAATCTTTCCATCACTGTGGAAATATCGCTCTTCACTAATTTGTTGCCGTAAGAAAAAAGCAGTTTGTGCGGTCTTTAGTCGATTATCAATTTCCAAAGCTTTTTCATAAGCCCTATCAGGATCATTTTCGATACGCACATAATCCTGATGTTCGTTACCTCCCCACGCACGGGTAATACGGTAATACTCTCTTGTTCCATCTTTAAATAGTGTGATGCTCAATTACTTAACTCCAACATACGATCATTGAGATTATTAGTTACGATACTGCTATTGATGTAACCCCTAAATATAGAAAGGAGTCCCAATCTCATGGAAAATTCAATCCGATATAAATATATTTACACATGCAATTGCTTACAAATAACGCAAAAAAGTAGCTTCAACGCTGAGATACAGGCCGGTTAATTTCAACGGATAAACAGTTTGTGATTGATATTATTAAAATCCATGAGTAACTGAAAAGCTATCAAGAAAAACTTGACGTTTCCGCGAAAAAACTGGGACATTTAAATGTTACTAAGCATTATTTGATACGTCATGACTAGCTGAAACACCAATCACTTACAGAAAAAATCTAATTAAATATATTAACATCAATTTATATAAATAGTAGCAGCTTTTCAATAAAAAACAAAATAAGCGCATAAAAAAATTATTTAGCCAATGCCGCACCTCAGTGGCCCAACACACATTTTCTGACCAATCCAGTTTAACTTAGTCATCGCTATAACTTCGTAAAATCTTGAATAACTCCGCAACAAAATGAACTGGCATTTAAATCGCTTTACAGCTTAACTACTCACATATATATACAGCCTTTATCCAGCAGTTTAGAGTAAAAGATCCATATTTAGGCTATTCTACCCTTTTGTATCTATAATTGATTTGTACGACTAATACTGATAACTTTTTGATACTAATACCTACGCGAGAGATCATATTGTTATGACTGAATGGACTACTGATTTCATTACACCAGAAAGCGCCCAAAACCTGCACAATCTTTTCCGGATTCGCACAGAACGCTCGCCAAGCAGTATTGCTTACCGCTATTTTGATGGCAATAAAAGTGAATGGTGTGAGTATACCTGGCAACAGTCTCTCGATCACATCGAACAATGGCGTGCTAGCCTAATTCACTCTGGTATTACAAAGGGTGACTCGGTGGGGATAATGTTGAGAAATTGTCCTGAATGGATTTTTCTTGAACAAGCATGCATGGCTGAAGGGATAATCAGTGTTCCTTTATACCCCAACGACAGAGCAGATAATGTCTCCTACATTACCAATGAAGCAGAAATTAAGCTGATTTTGATTGAAGATCAAGTTCAGTGGAATACATTGCAACAAGCTCAGGGCGATTTCAAAAAAACACCTTCAGTCATCAGTATATCTAAAATTAATCACGCTGAAGATTCTGCAATCAAATGTACATGTGCAGAACAATGGTTAAAAGAAGCTGCATCAACAAAGACTACTGACACTTATAAGAATATTGATCCGCGCTCTTTAGCAACGATTGTGTATACATCTGGAACGACAGGTCGACCGAAAGGCGTCATGTTAAGCCACTGGAATATTCTCAATAATGCCTATTCCGGAATAAATTCAGTCACCGTCTATCACCAAGATCTCTTCCTATCATTCCTCCCTCTTTCTCACACATTAGAAAGAACTGTAGGTTACTACATTCCAGTCATGACAGGAGCCACTGTTGCTTTTAGTCGTTCCATTCAACTATTGGCTGAAGACTTATTGCAAATTAAACCCACGATTCTCATTTCTGTTCCACGAATTTATGAGCGGGTATATGGAAAAATCATCAACCAAGTAGCAGATAAGTCGCCAATTGCAAAAAAACTCTTTCAATGGACGGAGCAAATCGGCTGGGAAGTTTATGAACACAACCAGGGAAATCGAGGCGCAAGTTGGCGAATGATATTTTGGCCCATTCTCAATGCGCTTGTAGCAAAAAAAGTCTTGGCCAAGTTGGGTGGCAGGCTTCGTTTTAGCATCAGTGGTGGAGCCCCTCTGCCTGGAAAAATCAGCCATCTGTTTATCGCTTTTGGGCTACGTATATTACAAGGATATGGATTAACCGAAACAAGCCCAATAATCAGCGTAAACAAACTAGATAACGACAAGCCTTCAAGTATTGGCATCCCATTACATGGTGTAGATGTGCGAATTGCAAAAAATAAAGAGCTGCAAACTAAAAGTGAAAGTGTCATGCTCGGCTACTGGAAAAATGAAGCGGCTACCAAAGAGATATTTACTGATGACGGCTGGTTAAAAAGCGGGGATTTAGCAAGAATGGAAGGTGATCACCTGTACATTACAGGTAGAATCAAGGAAATATTAGTGCTATCCAACGGTGAAAAAATTCCTCCAGTCGACATGGAAATCGCCATATGTATCGACCCACTATTTGAACAATCGATTGTTATTGGCGAAGGGAAACCCTTCCTCACAGCTGTTATTGTATTGGATAAAGAACAATGGATACCAGTTGCAGAATCTTTTGGCCTGAATCCTGAGGACGAAAGCAGCTTAACAAACTCTCAATTGCGCAATTATGTTGTTAAAAAAGTCGCTGATTGTTTATCTGATTTTCCAGGATATGCTCAAATTCGACAAATTACTCTCAGCTTGGAACCCTGGACTGATGATAATTTTTTCCTTACAGCAGCTATGAAAATGCGACGCAAGACATTGTTAGAATATTTTGAAGATGATATCAACCACATGTACAAAGGGCATTAATCCTTTGCAAGGATCCAGTTTACAAAAATAAACGTATAATCCTTGAAAACGTATTTATACGTGGAAATAGAATGTAGAATATTATTTAGAATCGTGTAATGGTTGTGTATCTTACCCTGGTTAGTGAAGCAATCTTTTTCATAGTTTTAGACAAAAGTATTAGACGAAATTACTAGGCAAAATAAGAGACTGAGTTACTGAGTGCTCTTACAGCATATTTCATAAATCACCTGCTTATTCTAGAATAGTTTAATCTGTAATTTCGCTGACTGCTAAATTATTCATAATAGACACGAGTACTGAAATTATTCCTTTTTCAGACGCTGCATGTCCGGCATCTCCGACCACTTTGAATTTTGCCTCCGGCCAGGCCTGATGAAGCTCCCAGGCAGTTTCCATTGGACAAATCATGTCATATCTTCCTTGAACAATGAAAGCAGGTATATGCCTGATAGATTCAATATTATCTATTAACTGGTTTGGTGTCATAAACGCATTATTAACAAAATAATGGCACTCGATAAGTGCTACAGATAATGCAGTACGGGTATGGCTAAAATGATCGATGACTTCTTTACGTGCAGCTAAGCTTGCTGTTCGCCCTTCCCAAATAGACCACGCCTTCGCTGCTGCCATTCGCGCAATATCATTACTTCCGGTTAGAATATCATAATAAGCATTGACAATATCATTACGTTTATCCACGGGTACTGGTGCGATAAAATCTTGCCAATAATCAGGATAAATCTTACTGGCACCTAATTGATAGAACCAATCAATCTCCTTCTTCCGACAGAGAAATATTCCACGCAAAACCAATGCAAGTACATTTTCAGGCTGCGCTTGTGCATAAACTAAGGCAAGCGTCGATCCCCAGGAACCACCAAACACGATCCATTTATCAATTTTCAGATTTTCTCGAATAGTCTCAATGTCTGCTACCAAATGCGAAGTGGTGTTATTTACAAGTGAAGCATGAGGTGTAGATTTACCACTGCCTCTTTGATCAAACAATACCATACGATATTTCTCAGGATCGAAAAATCGACGATGATAAGGCTCTATTCCTGCACCTGGTCCACCGTGCAAGAATAAGACAGGAATTCCACTGGGTATACCACACTCTTCCACATAAAGCGTATGAATCGGATCAACTTGAAAGTTATGCTTTACATAAGGTTTAATATCTGGAAATAACATTGCTGTCTCTTATTCGTTGTATTTTAACTGCGTAATTTGCTTTTTAGGTCTACCTTTATTCTGACGCATATAATCACCACACGCAATTTCCATTTTCTGAAGAGCTGCCATCAATTGCGATTCCGATAAATCCCTAAATCCTAAAGATTTAGCAACACGTTGATTAACACGCACATTAAAATATCGCGGATGTTTAGGCGGAATCAAGGGGTAACGCTGTGAAAGGAAAAACCGATTAACTAATTCTGCCGCTTCCTTCCCAAAATTTTCAGGCGTAGAAAATACAGCTGCAACCGCTCCCGCTCTAACAAATGCTTCAGAATACCCAATCACAGGAATATTGCGTTGATACGCCATGTATAAAAGCCATTTTGCATTATCAGCCATTTTCTTTATAAAAAGAGGCGTTGCTACTGCAATTCCTGTTCTATCCAGTACTTGAGGGATCGTTGTTATAGAAATATCTCCCTTATAAATTGATACCTTATTCAATTTATCATTAACATCTGAACGGAAACAATTTTCTACATTATCAAATTTATTATTATATGGTGATTCACCAAAAACAGTAATTTCCCCTTGAGGATCAACTAAGTTAGCTAGCCCAATTTGTCGTTGAAAGGGCTGATCCAGATATATTGCAGATCGAAAAGTATCAAACTCTGTTTGAAATTTTTTCCTCTCCAAATTAACTAAACTCAAATACGTTTGCTGGGGTAGTAGAACGCTAACAACCGGCGTTTTTACACCTGCTGACAGTATTTTTTCAGCCGCTTCTGATCCAATTGTTATAATCAAATCATAGCTGGTCGACAAAGCGAGGATAGTTTTTTGACTATCATCAACTTCAGATAAAACGAGAGAACGTAAATTCATCAAATCACTTTCAGATGTTATGAGAAATTGCTTAAATGCTAACTCTAAGTTTTGATACACGGCCATATCCGATGATTTAATTAGCAATATTTTATTTTCTTTAAATGCAGCTAAAGTTACCGAAGAATTCAACAAAATAAATATTAGAAAAATATATCGTACAGACACGCTAACTCCTCCGTTCGCTTCTCAGATACACCTTAAAATAAATCCCGCCACACTTTAAATTTTTCAATCTAGCCATATTTAAAACTCACCAACTAAAAGCACAAATAAATACTCATTTAATTCGCCGCAAAATACCCAAGTGCAGTTTGATTATATTCCCTGATAAATATTTAATATATTTGCATCTCAAGCACGGGATATGGTCTCTTCAATCAACTCATCTTTCTCCTGCTTAAGCAACAAAACTTCGGTTTCTAACTGATCAAGTTTCAATATTACGTTGTCCTTATCATTTTCCGATATTGCTTGCTTTATCTCTTTAAGCGTAAACAACAAGCCAGTAAATTGATAATAACCAAGCAACCCTTCTAATTGGTGAATGCAATCTCGCGCTTCATCAGCATCAAGAGAAACAGAATATTCTTTAAGATATTTTACTTTTGACATAATATCGTCATGCAAACGTTTTTGCATATCTGTAGAATCCAGAATATTTAGAAAACCTGATTTATCCATTTCATCTGGCGTTGTATAAACCCACTTATCTAACAATCGTCCCAAGCTCTCATTTGAAATGGGTTTATATAACACGTCGTTAAACCCATAGTCACTGAGACTATCAATTTGTCTAAGCATAATATCAGCTGTAAATGCAATAACTGGCACGTCATCTTCAATCAGTTTTTCACGACGACACTTTAAAGCTAGCTCATAACCATCCATATCTGGCATATGAATATCGATAAAGAAGAGAATGAACTTCTTATTTGGGAGCAAATTTAAAATTTCTTTACCATTTGAACAACATGTAACCTGATAACCACGCTCTTCAAGCATTGCACTAATGAGGATAGAATTAAACTCATTATCTTCCGCAACTAATACTGGAAGCTCCCTTGTCGATTCTTTTTTTATGCTAAGGTATTTCTTCTCTGAATTACTTTCAGACGAAGATGAAATATTAAAAAATTCTACAATACGTTCATAGAGTTTATGTTTACGTATCGGCTTCTCCAGAACCATAACATCCCTGCGAATAGAGTAGTTTTTTTTCAACTTTTGATAATTACTACAAACTAATATCAGACTATATTTAACATTGTACTTTTTAATTTCTTCAAGTATAAATTCCACCTGCTCAGTAGATGAATCTTCATACCCTAAACTGACTACAACTAAATCAAAATATAAAGTGGCATCACTTAATCTTTCATGCAACTCGCTGCAATTTTTTGCTACATACAAATTAACCTGCCATGATAAAAAATAATTTCTAATAGCTAAACGGGAGGCAGGATAAAGGTCGAATAATAAAACACTATACCCTGCTAACGACTTGCCAGTTATCCCTTTTGCCTCATAACCAACTTGACAAGGAAGCTCAAACCAAAAATTCGAGCCTTTCTGATAAGTTGACTCTACACCAATTCTTCCACCCATCAACTCAATAATGCGTTTAGATATCGCCAAACCCAGCCCTGCCCCCTCATACTGTCGACTTAAATTTGCATCCAATTGAGAGAACGCTTTAAATAATAATTTTTCCTTTTCTAACTGTATTCCTATTCCTGTGTCATTTACAACAAATCGAATGATAGGTTTAGCTTTTTCATTACCAATAAGAGAGACTTTAACTGTTACTGCGCCATGGCTTGTAAATTTCAACGCATTACTAATGAGGTTACTCAATACTTGATTAATTCTCAGGGAATCCCCAATCAGCGTACTTGGAACATCAAGGTCTATTAGTAGTACTAACTGCAACTCTTTAGCTCTGGCTAAGGGAGAAAACATACTAAGCATATCTTCCAAACAATCCCGCAAGTCAAAGGGCGTATTTTGAAACTGAACATCGGCTTTTTCCAATTTTGAAAAGCTCAAAATATCGTCAATGACGGTCAATAGTTGAGAGCCTGCATGTTTAATGGTTCGTGTATACTCCTCCAATTCGTGCTTATTTTTTGTTTTTTCAATTAACCGAGTAAATCCAATAACTGCATTAAGCGGCGTACGAATTTCATGACTCATCTTCGCTAGAAATTCGCTTTTGGCATGAACAGCATCTTCTAATTCGTATTTTGCATGTTCTAGCTCGGTATTTTTTTCTTCTAACGCGTTTATTGTATGGCGCAATGCAATTGTAGAAACTTCGATTTCATCTTTCATACGACCATGAGAAGCTTGAATGATTTCGGCCATAGCATTGATGCCAACCTGAAGACTACCTAATTCACCACTAGCGTTTTCATCGGTTCTTACTTCATAATCTCCCTTACCAATTGATTCCACCATTCTCGTTAACGATAGAATAGGCGTTGAGACACGTATACCAATCCTGATTGCAACAAATATACAAACAAGCAGGATAGCAGCTACGAGTACAACACTTGTTTCTATTATTTCCAATTGGCGTTGGTTCAAAGAGTGATGAGACATTTTAACTTCAACCCAACCCATAACCCGGCTGTTTTTTTCAATTGATTGATCATCTCCCACCCCAATCGGCAACAGTCGCGTAGAAACAACAGAAGAACGAAACGTAGTTAACTCATTGCCAAATGTTTCAACAGATTCTGGAGAATGATTTTGCGAATAAGTATTCAAAACAAGACTTTCATTTTGATCATAAATGGTTACTGAAATCACTTCAGAATCATGCAGAATGGGCTGGGAAAGCAATTCTAGTAATTCAGTATTTTGTGTAAACAATCCAAATTCAACTGCAGGCGCAAAATTCTTTGTGATAAGCTCGCCTTTGTTCATTAGTGATGCGTTCACATCATCAATTCGTGTCTTTATTAAATAGTATCCCAGTATAATTGCTAAAAGAATAACAGGAACTATCGCTAGGCCTAAAAGCTTTGCTCGAATATCAATATATCTTTTGTTCACTTTCATTCAATGAATTCCGAATAATTTACCGCGATACAGTGCTTACACTTAATACCTGCAAGTAACTCATCAATTGTCTACCAGTCATATACAACACTTAAAAATCCACGTCTCTCGAAGAGAGTTTCTTTCTGAACTTCAATATAGTTATCCAGAATATTTTGCAGAACAAGAGATATTTCAAATTTTTTCTCTTGCGATATTTTCTTTGTCCAAGAAAGCTTGGTATCGAGTCTATCCTGTTTAGGCAACGCACTACCATCTTGCAACCAATTAATTTCGGACATCCAATAGTATGCAAAACTCCAATTCACACTTGACAACAATTGATAATTCGTTAAAACATTAAATGTGTGTGACGGAATCGAATCAGATATATCAACATACTCGGTTGTCAAATTACCTGTATTAAATTTTTTATGCCATTTAGCGTTAGTATCAAGATAAGAATGACCTAAATGCAAAAGGAACTTTGAGCCTGCCTGATAACTAATCTGGCTTTCTATTCCATAGGTTTCTGCTTTCGTATTATTCCCCCAAACCCAAGGATTTCCAAACACACTTTCATTGCTAGATTCCAGTATGCCGTCAGCAATATTTTCCCAAAACATTTTGACATCAAACGTTAATCCCCACAATGATGGCAGATATATATACCCGAACTCTATGGAATCAAGTTTTTCCGGTGCTAAATCACCTGCACTGATGTGAACAGGAATCCCAGGTGGATTTCCATCAACTTGACAGCATCCCAAATAAAGGTGATTTTCCAATATGGACGGTGTACGAAGAGCATGAGTGGCGCTCACCCTAAATATGTGAGAATTGGAAAATTTTGAATTTAATGCAATTCGAGGAGAGTAATAAACACCAATTTGATCGTTTCTTTCCACCATTAAGCCTGAATTCATCACTAACCAATCACGAATATACCATTCAAGATTGACTGCAGCTCTAGCGCTCCTATCAGACACATATCCTTCTTTCGACAATAGATATTTACTCTTTAAGCGATCAATACGGGCACCTGTACTCACCACAGAACGGAGATTTTGGAAAATCTTTTTTGTATATTGAAATTCAACATCAAACCTTTCCGCTATTCCATGATAAATCCCCAATTGAACCTCTTGATTCACAACTGAACTAATCTCAATAGGCAATGCTTCTAATGGCGGGTTTCCAATAATATCCCAATATAGAGCAGTAAACTGATCATCTTGCTTGTAATAATTGTGATAAATGCGCAAGCTTAGCTCATCATCACTATTCAATGCGCTCGTCCAACCAAGCGATTGATAACTACTTTCTATTTTTTTTGTTCGATGAGGATCACCTGAACTGCCATCGGCAAAGGTATCCATATTGCCTTCGCGAATACCTAGCTGAATATCTAGTCGATCGTTAATACTTGTTTGGTATCCACCTACAAAACGTAGGATAGATAGCGATTTGCTATCTTCAACTTCATCAAAACCTGGATCTTCCTGATAACCTAAAGTAACTCGAAAATCCAGTTTGTTTAATGAATTGGCGAATCTCAATATTGTTTTTTTACTTGCGATGGTATCAGTGGCTGCTCTCCACTCGCCTTTTTCGACAAGATTTTTCGATCTTCCCACATCATGACTCCCGACAGTCGCCTGAACGCTAAATCCAGCATCTTGAAAAGGCTTTCGAGTAATTATATTTATCACACCTTTGAACGAATTCGCCCCGAATACTGGTGTATTGGAAGATCGAATCACCTCTATCTTTTCTATTTCACTGATATCTACAGGTAAACTCAACCATTCGACAGTTGATAGCATCGGCATATAAACCGATCGCCCATCAATTAAAACCTGCAATCGCCGATCGTAATTCCCACTAAAACCATGGTAAGTTAAACTCATCGCGATGCCATTAAAATAACCTACTTGAAAACCTGGCACTAAACGTAACAAGTCTCCTATTTCCTGAGCACCTGATGCATCAATCATTTTCTTTGTAATTACTGTTATTGCAGCGGGTGCAGCGTCTATGGGTTGCGACAATCGAGTAGCCGACAATACAACTGGAACCGACTCGAGATAATCAAGTTCCGTCAACGCAAATGTTGGGCTAATATCATTTTTGGCTGAAGCAAAAATTGAACAAGAAACTAAAAAAAGGCTATAACAACATGCTGTCAGGATATTTGATGGGGTGGGTAATCGCATTTAAAACTAATATTTTTAATCAATTAAGTTTCGAAGACACTATCCCAAGCTCTCGAACTTTATTCAATGCTTCTGTACGATTAGATACACTTAACAACTTATAGATATTTGTCACGTGAACCTTAATTGTCTTTTCAGATAATCCTAGTTGAACGCCAATGCCGCGATAAGTTTTCCCCTCTGCTAACAAATAAATCACTTCCTTCTGCCGACGTGTTAACGTTTGGGGATTTTCATCAAGTTTCGTATTTCCCGGCTCATCTTCATCACCCTGTAACTCAGGCGGCTGAGACACACTTGGCCAGTACACCCCACCTTTCAAAACGCGCTGTATTGCTGCAATCATTTCATCGATTGCAACACTCTTAGGTATAAAGCCTGAAGCCCCTAAATGAATAGTTTTTGTTATGATGGCCATATCATTTTCAGCAGATAACACAACTAGAGGGATATCAGGCCAAGTGTCCGCAATTTTTGTAATAACCTGATAGGCATCGGTATTAGGCATGGAAAGATCAAACAGGATTAGATCGATAGATTTACGAGTATCTAAAACTTGTATAAGTGCGTTACCATTTTCTACTTCTATAGCAACCAAATTAGGAATAAAACCTTTTAAGGTATTAACAACTCCTTCTCTGACTAAAGCATGATCATCTGCAATCACAAACTGCACGTTTAATTCTCTCGCCAACTTTCATAATAAATAATCTGTTTTAACCCAAAAAAATCAGTTGGGTGTGAAATATAACGTAGTTTTTTCTAGATTTGTTAGAGTATGTTATATATTAAACTGATTGGAAGGAAAATATAATACAAGTATAGTGAGTTTTTTACTACTTTAAATAAGGGGGATAATTGATATTTCGACTTAGAAAACCTGGAGAGTAAACTTTTTTAGGTTAAATCTGACTTTTTCCATCTGATAACAGCCGTTATTTTATTCGCCTTACTATTGAATGAAATTTCACCGCGCAAAGTATTTAGCAAGAAAAAGCAGGAACCAACCCATGTCCTATAAAATACCCAACAAGAAAGTT
The DNA here is from genome assembly GCA_945787715.1 of uncultured Ectothiorhodospiraceae bacterium. Taxonomy (GTDB): domain Bacteria; phylum Pseudomonadota; class Gammaproteobacteria; order S012-40; family S012-40; genus CALZJE01. Next base: position 33,851 of record CALZJE010000009.1, read on the forward strand.
CATCCCCCCCACGGACTGCGAGCAGCGATGACAAAATCACCATTAAACAAATCTGCTGGGTTATGAAAAGCATGAAGAATGGGACTAGCGGTAACGCCTTTATTGACCAATTCTACATATATCTGATCAGCAAGCTTTTGCTCATCATTGATTAGATTATGTACACGCAACAATTCTATGTTTTGCATCTGAATGGTTTGTGTTATCGCTCGAATCCGAGCCATGATATCTATTTTTGCTTTCAATACAGTTTGATTAAAAGGCTTGCGGATATAATCATCAGCTCCATTCTCCAAACATTTGGCCTGAGCTCTAACTCCTTTTAGAGCTGGTATGGTATAAAAATGATGGGGACGAAATGACAGCCTGCTTTTTCTTTAGTAAGCCGCCCCGCCCCATACTCCATCCATTACAGGCATCATAACGTCCATCAAAATGATATCAGGTTTTATTTCAATAAAACACTCAGCAGCTTCCTTGCCATTGTTCGCTGTAATCACTTAATGAGAGTCTTTTTCTAAAAGATTCTGTAGAAAGATGATGTTCGGAAATTCATCATCTACCGCAAGAATTCTCATCAAAGTGTCTCGTCAAACTTTATTGGATATCGAACAATTTTTGAAAATTCGCGATTGCCAATATTTTCTTAATTTCTGGCTTACAATCAGTTATTTTGATATTCGCATTATCCCCACCAGCATGCTCTCTCAGTAAGAGCAGCATTCCAAGAGCGGAGCTATCCATATATTCTGCTTGAGACATATCCAACGTATACTCTGCTTTAGCATCATATTTCCGATACGCTTCGCGGAACTCAGTATGGTCGTTAAAATCAAATCGCCCTTTTATCGACAAGATTACGTTATCTCCGTTATTTGTTTCTCTGCTACTGACTGACATAGCATCACTCCTTTGTTAATTGATATCAAACTTCATTTTAACTTATAAACGCTCTAATTAATCATAGTTTACATAATTTTAAAACAATTCCACATCGCCCGCATCCATCGTTTTTTGAGTAACAATTTTCGAATCTTCATTCTCTTGGAGGTGTTTTAAGCTCTCCAGTTCTTGCTCGATTTCATTTAGTATTTCTTTCGCGCTATCGCGAGATATTTTACCATTCTTCAATAATTCAATTTTATGAATTGCCTGAGAAAAGCCATTTAATCGAATTTGAACATGCTCAACTAGCTGTCTAACGATATCTTCAAATTGCAGAGCTCTAACAGCAACCCCTACTTTTTGCGTAATATCTTCAGAACAATCTGACACCTGCTGAAGTGTATCGCCAATAAACTCATTTAACTTATCCATCTCTTGAAAAGTGATATCAACACGTTGTTTTGATTCAATTGCAAACATCATATCTTTGGAAGCCATATGTTCAATAGTTTCTTGTGCATGTATAATATTGCCCATCGCACCTTTCATCAGCATGCTAATTTTTTCACTAAACTCGTTTGATCGAAGCGAAAGATTTCTCACCTCATCAGCAACCACTGCAAACCCTCTCCCTGCTTCACCTGCTCTAGCAGCTTCGATGGCAGCATTCAATGCCAGTAAATTTGTTTTATCCGCTATTGAACGGACGTCATCTAATAAGTTCTCTACTGCATTCATTTGCACGGCGACATCATCAATACCGTGCATAATCTGCATACTATCTTTACTTGTTGTTATCACTTGCTCCACAAAATAGTCCAATATGGTATTTGTCTCAGCAGCAAAATCAGTAAAACTCATTTTATCCTTATCTGGCTCCTGATTTTCCATCCGCTCAGAATCTGTATTACTGTCTGTGGCTCTATCAATTAATTGCATAACCATTCTAAACTGCGCATTTGTCTGCTCATTTAGACCATTAAAACTTCCTTGTAAACTGTTTACCGCTTCTGATATTAAGGTGCGTGTACGGGATAGATCGGTATCTAAAATTGCCATTTCTTTATTAAATAGAGACACAAAGTTTTTAATTGTTTGCATATCATCAATTTCTTCCTGATTTTCAGTATTTTTTTTCAGAAGAGAATCGTTCAGCAAACGATTTTTAGATCGCTCTTTTTTTAAGCAATAGAACCACACCAAGGTAATAAAGGAAATTGCCAAGATAGGATAAAGCTCATGGTGCACATAAAAATTAGCGCCAAAAGCGATTAAGCTAATGAAAAGGGGGAATATCAAAATACCTCTGCCTTCATCAAGAATATCTCATAACAGCTAAGTTATAATCATTAAAATCTCGCTTATCTTATATTTGAATTCCATATTGTGATTTCAAATTTCGATAAACCCAACAACATAAGGAGAATTCCTTAAACATCTGAGCCGGTGAAAATAAGCGTATTTTCATATCTCCCGTTATCGGTAGCGGCACAATCAAACTTAACCATCCTACGTCAGATAAACTGTCACTTAACAAGTGATTAGTTGCTAGATCGTATCAGCTAGGAGAGCAGTAGTGACTATTTCCTGTACATTCATATCTCCAAACTCTAATAACGAAACGGCCAGTTTTTATAAATTCCAACAAATTGCGAAATATATAAGAATCTCATGAAGTTTGATTTTTTAACCATTAAGTTTTAATAAGGAAACTTCAAACTATAAATTGAGCATTCTAGAAATTAACGTTAAGTGATTTATTGCCAATCAGATAAAACCATTTGATAGCGAGCGATTGAAGAATGTTCTTTGTAGTATATCCAAAGCTACTAAAAAGTGAAAAAGCTGAAATAATTAAAATTCTGCACCATAATTTACTACTTCCCGTTACTTAGTAAAAAAACAGTATATATTGCTTCTACCTAACATATAGAAATACTCAAATTATTCTAAATGAAAATTCGTTAATTATTGCTGGGCCATCGAGCAGACAAGCTTTTATTCTTATTAAAGAATACTCTTCTCTATTGAAATACCAGAGTAATTTCCTCATGAATTATAATAGAATAAACCTATAATTCCCATAAAAAAATACTTGCACAATACATTAGTAATTTGGTATGTTTTTACTGCCGAACAAATAAGGCATTCACGTAAATATTAGCCATTAATTCTTCTAGAGGGGCAGAAAAAATGCAAAAAGACGATCACATCATGAAACACGACATTGTTTATGTTGGGTATCTACTAATTATTTGTATAATCTTAGGAACACTTGTTTCGACTTTGTCTTTTCACGGTTAAGCCAAAGAAATAATAAGTACTGTTAAAAAAACGCAGCGTGTTAGCTGCGTTTTTTTTCGTCTCTTTTAAAGCCATTCGATTAACCCAGCACCCTACTCAGTCAATACCCTCTTTTTTTATAGTAAAATTACTTGATATTAAAACATCTTGGATGTATCTTTATATTGTCAGTTATATATTACATGCGAGATATATTAACTGACAAACAGTACTATAAATTATATTTGGGAGTATTACTTATGGCTAAAAAAAGAACTAGCGTAATGACGGAAGATGCATTGTATGTAGGATTTATTACTGTATTAACTGTGGCACTAACAATTCTTGGTGCAAGTTTGTCTTTCCATAGTTAAATAATTCAGCAATAAATCAAATTTAGCTGAGTAAGCGACGTGAATGCAGGTAAAAAAGGTGATTCCCTCACTTATCATCTTTTTTACCTATAAAACAAATAGATAGAATAGATAAATGAAATAACCTAGTTATTGGATCAAGAATACCCCTCAAAATATGGGTATAAAATACCCTGCCATAGATAGGCTTAATAGCAAACCCATAATATCTCTATGGTTGACTCCTTGACCAAACACTTCTGTGAGCCTATTGTTTTATCTAATCAGTATTTTTCACTGATTAAATAACAGTGCTTAATTAAATTTTCAACACTTTAAGAGGGAGAAGTGTAATGGCTAAACAAAGAACAAATATTGCGGGCGATGATGCATATTATGTAATTTACCTTGCAGTAATATGGCTCATTCTAACGATCGTGATATCTAATTTATCGTTTCATGGCTAACTAGTTTTACTTTTACGTGAATGCAAAAAAGAGCCGAATATCTCGGCTCTTTTTTTATATTTTTGGCGGTAACTGAAGATGGAATCCTTGGGATCTAATATTAAATAAGACAACTTCAGGCTTTTCTCTCGCAAGTATTCTTTTTTCTGAAATATCTAACTCCATGACTAAGGATAGTTCGCCTAATAAATCACGAAGCGTCTGCGGCAATTCGCCTAATACCGTTTCTTTTTCAACAAAAAGATATGTCTCTTCTTTCTTCTTACTTTTAAAAATTTCACAAAGCATAATTCAAATCATCTATTTTCTAACTAACAAGCGACGCGGATTATACATGAGCCGATCATCAATAAACCACTTCTTTCAATATAAAAGATAAAGGCAATTTTTCAAGGTTATTGATTATTGCTTGGGCAATCATTTAGAAGTTGACTTAATATTTCAACTTTTTTCTGTAATTAACATCTTTTAGCTTGCGTAAACCAAAAACATTTTATATGTTTAGGTAATTGGAGAGTAAAATACTCTGGTATTGTTTACCTTCATATTAACAGGGTAATTATTTAATTCTAAACAAACAATTCACCCAGTAATTATATTGCTTTATGCAAGGCAATCATTTATAGATAGAGGGGTTTATATAATGGGTAATGCAACTGTTCCAGTAGCTTTCATGGCCGTAATAATGCTAATGTACGTAGTTCTTCCACTAACTACTGCATAATCATTATATATTACAAGTTTGCATCATGCTCTATCGGCATGATGCAAACTGCTTGAACGACAATTCATATTTTCCTTTCCTAAGTCAAAAAGAAAAAATTTCTACAAAGATTAACTGGCCGAGTAAGCATTCGAATCCATCTAGCGTAGAAATAACTGCATCTATCAATCACCGAGCATTTCTTTAGCCGATAAGTCCTTTTTGGTATGGGCTGAATTATTTATCTACCTCTAAAAACAACCCAAAAAATATAAGATGTTTTCCATTGTTTTCATACAAAAAAATGCTACACTTTAACTAAGTTAGTTTCACACTATTCTTAATTTATACTTAAACAGAGGGTAATTATTGTGGACGGAAATCTTATACCCGAAGTTAATGGTTGCTATCTAGATATGCGCTGCAGAATGTTTAAAGTGCGAATGTTAAGCTATCTGGATAGAAAAGTAAGCTGTGTAGTGATAGAAGACACTAACGGGAATATCAAAACATTGAATATCAAAAATTGGCAAAACATGCAGCTTATTCCGTGCTGTAAAACAAGCAACGAAGTCCGCCATATTTCATAAATATTACGATTACAACCGTAAATATAGCATTGTGTGCTACCAGACAAGCTCCAGCAACACACATGCTTAAGTAAATTAACTCATTTGAACAAATAAATCATTCAATCGCATGACAAATTCAGCAGGATCATCTAGATGGCCACCTTCTGCTAACAACGCTTGATCAAATAATACATTAGCCCAATCATTAAAATTGTCCAAATCTCCCCCATTCAGTCGAATGATTAGTGGATGGGTAGGATTAACTTCCATAATAGGTAAGCTCGTAGGAACAGCATGTCCGGCGGACTTCAGCATACGCTGAAGATTAGCAGCCATTTCATCTTCATCAACAACCAAACAGCAAGGTGAGTTGGTTAAACGATGTGTTACTCGAACTTCCTTAACCTTCTCTTTCAACACTTCTTGCAATTTCTCTGTTAGATCTTTGGCTTCAGTAGCGGCTTTTTCTTTCGCTTCTTTCTCTTCGGAATCTTCCAGATCACCCAACTCTAAATCGCCTTTGGCAACAGAGTGAAAGGACTTACCATCAAAATCCGTCAAGTGACTCATCATCCACTCGTCAACACGGTCACTCATTAGTAAGACTTCGATGCCTTTCTTCCGTAATACTTCCAAATGAGGGCTATTCTTAGCTGCAGCAAAGGATTCAGCAGTAATGTAGTAAATTTTCTCCTGCCCTTCTTTCATTCGCTCAACATAGTCTTTTAGCGTAATGGTTTGCTCGGTACTGTCATCATGTGTAGATGAGAAACGTAACAGGTTTGCAATTTTTTCTTTGTTTGAAAAATCTTCACCAGGTCCTTCTTTAAGCACCTGCCCGAACTCTTGCCATATCGTTGCGTATTTTTCTGCATCATTTTTCGCAATATTTTCCAACAATCCGAGTACTTTCTTCACCGAAGCACCGCGCATTTTATCAATCAATTTATTATGCTGGAGAATTTCACGCGAAATATTTAACGGTAAATCGTCAGAATCGATCAAACCACGAACAAAGCGTAGATAATCAGGCATTAAATGCTCTGCATCATCCATAATAAAAACACGCTTCACATATAATTTAATGCCTTGGCGGCGCTCTCTGTCCCACAAATCATATGGCGCTTTTTCAGGAATATAGAAAAGTGAAGTGTAAGACTGACTGCCTTCTACGTTAGTATGAATATGGGCGGCAGGATCCTGAAAATCATGTGAGACATGTTTATAAAATTCATTATACTCTTGGTCAGAAATATCTGATTTTGCGCGTTTCCACAGCGCTGAAGCCTGATTGATGGTTTCCATCTGGCCTTTTTTGTCTTCTTCCTCAGAAGCCATTTCAATCGGTAAAGAGATATGATCAGAGTAACGTTGAATAATGTTTTTCAATCGAAAGGTATCAAGATACTCTTCATTACCATCAGACAGCTCTAGAATAATTTCTGTACCACGACTTGCTTTTTCGATTGTCTCCAGGGTGAACTCACCTTCCCCTACAGAAACCCAGCGAACACCATGTTCAGCAGTCAAACCTGCACGTCGCGTGTTCACAGTAACTTGTTTTGCAATAATGAATGCTGAATAAAATCCAACACCAAATTGACCAATCAATTGTGAATCCTTTGCTTGATCGCCAGTCAGTGAATCAAAGAACTGTTTTGTTCCAGATTTTGCAATTGTACCAATATTATCAATGACTTCTTGGCGATTCATGCCGATACCATTGTCACGCAAAGTAATCGTCTTTGCGTCTTTATTAAATTCAATTTGAATTTTTAAATCGGGATCATCTTCATACAGCGCATCATCAGTCAATGCTTCAAAACGCAATTTGTCACACGCATCCGATGCATTGGAAATCAACTCACGTAAAAAAATCTCTTTATTAGAATACAATGCGTTGATCATTAACTGAAGCAACTGCTTAACTTCAGTTTGAAATCCCATTGTCTCTTTATGTGCATCCACAGTTGTGCTCACTGTATACTCCTTGATCTATTGACTATTTTTACTAGTAAAATCGAATGCCTATCTAATTGGGGATTAATTTGTTAAGTTTCAAGCATGCATAAGCAATTAACAGACAGGATTTTGGAATGCAGAGGTTTAACAGAATGAATCGTCCCGCACACAGTTTAAATAGTTATTCCATCACCACAGTTATTATTTCTCTAATATTTTTCAGTCATTCTTTAATGGCGAAAACGGATATCGTTTCAACAACTGGTGATCAATCTGCATTATCACTAACCATTTATAACAGTAATTTGGCATTCGTCCGAGATACACGATCAATAACACTCAAGAAAGGTATCAATCAATTATCTCTTGAAGGTATCAGTGCAAACATTAAACCTGAGTCGGCAATTCTACGCTCAAAAGAGAACAACAACTCAATCACAACGCTGGAACAGAGCTTCAATTATGATTTGCTAACACCGAAATTATTACTTGATAAATACGTGGGTAAAGATATAACTATTGTGAGAATTGATACCATAAATAATGAAGAGAAACACCTGAGCGCGACTGTTTTGAGCACTAAAGGTGGAGTTGTGCTTCAAGTTGGGAATAATATAGAGATAGGAATGCCTGAAAAAATCAAATTCCCAGCTCTTCCGGAAAATCTATTCAATAAGCCAACACTCGTTATTGAACTGGAAAATAATAAATCTTCATTACAAGAACTAGAGCTTTCATATTTAACTAATGGCTTACAATGGCAAGCAGACTATATTGCAACCCTCAATGAACAAGAAAATAAAATTGACCTTCAAGCTCTTGTTACAATAAGTAACCAAACAGGTGTTTCATATGAAAATACAGAATTACAACTGGTCGCAGGAGATGTAAACCAAGTCAATGAAAATATTATTCGGCGCTCCAGTGCAAAACTGATGAGTAGATCAATTGAATCTCTCGAACACAATGTACAAGCCGAAGCTATTTCAGACTTGTATCTATACTCACTTCCAAGAAAGACAAATCTTCGTCAAAACCAAAGTAAACAGATTGCTCTCTTTACGAAGTCATCAATACCCGTTAAAAAAGACTATATTTTTACAGGTAAAGCGTATTATTACTATCAGCAAATTCCAGAAATATTCGAAAATATAAAAGCCTCTCGCAGATTAACATTACACAATAAAGAAAGTCACAACCTGGGAATCCCTTTACCAAAAGGCATCGTTAGAAGTTATAAAGACGATGCAAACAATAGAAAACAATTTATTGGGGAAGATAAAATAAATCATATTGCCGCCGAAGAAAAATTCTCACTAAATCTCGGCAAAACATTTGACATCACAGCATCTAAAAAACAAGTAGAATTTAAAAAGCTATCAAGTTTAAGTAGTAGAGAAGTTATTACCGAGAGTAGCTATGAAATTGAAGTGCAAAATAGTAAAAATAGCGCAGTTCAAGTTCATATCATCGAGCCCATCCCCGGTGATTGGCAAATAATAGAGACGAATTTCGCCCATCGAAAAATCCAAGCAAATCAAGTAAAGTGGGAGGTAACACTTGCTAAAAAAGGAAAAGTTTTACTTCAATACCGAGTGCGTATTAAGCAGTAGCAAAAAATCATGATATTTGACTACTAGGTAACCATCGGCATGCCCGTTACATTGACAATTAGGTGAATTCTCATAAGAATGAGATTCCCATTTACTGACGAGATTTTGTAATGACCCACGTTTTATCTTTTTCTAAATTAGGCTTAAACGATATTTCGACAGTGGGAGGAAAAAATGCTTCCCTGGGTGAAATGTATCAAGCATTAAATCATCAGGGTGTACGAGTACCTAACGGCTTCGCTGTAACCTCTGATGCGTATCGGTATTTTATTAATCATAATAATCTTGTCGAAAAAATTCAGTCCACCCTTCGCGATCTAGATACTCATGATTTGATAGCACTTAAAGAAGCTGGTGCAAAAATAAGGCACTGGATTCGTCAAGGCGAAATGCCAGAAGACCTTGCAAGAGACATCCGTACGGCTTATCAAGAGCTCGAAAAGGAGTATGGCGATAATCTAGACGTAGCAGTGCGCAGTTCGGCAACCGCAGAAGACCTACCAGGCGCATCATTCGCTGGTCAGCAAGAGACCTACCTGAACATTCAAGGTAGCCAAAATATTATCCATGCCTGTCAACACGTGTTCGCCTCACTCTTTACTAACCGCGCAATTTCCTATCGTATTGACAAAGGATTCAGTAACACAGAAATTGCTATTTCAGTAGGCGTGCAAAAAATGGTACGCGCTGATAGTGGTTCTTCTGGTGTTATGTTCACATTGGATACAGAATCAGGCTTCCGTGACGTAGTATTTATTACATCAGCTTATGGATTGGGAGAAAATGTCGTTCAAGGTAATGTAAATCCTGATGAGTTCTATGTTTTTAAAACCACACTAGAAACTAAACATCGCCCGATTTTGAAGCGCCAGTTAGGAGATAAAGCTTTAAAAATGATTTACAGCAATGATGCTCTGGCGGGGCATTCAACAAAAAATGTTGCTGTAACTCCGGAAGAACAGCAACGCTTTTCAATCACTGACAATGAAGTGCTGCAACTTGCTCGTTATGCAGTCACCATCGAAAAACACTATTCCGAACGTGCTGGCAAGCTCCAACCTATGGATATTGAATGGGCAAAAGATGGTAAAAGTGGTGAACTATTTATCGTCCAGGCACGACCAGAAACAGTACAGGCAGATAAAAATTTACAAATACATGAAGATTTCAAACTTACCGAGCAAGGACGTTGCTTAGTTAAAGGCAAAAGTATTGGCCATAAGATTGGTTCAGGCCCCGTGCGTATTATTGCAGAGGCAGCACAAATGCACGAAGTTCAACCAGGAGATGTACTTGTAACAGACATCACTGATCCCGATTGGGAACCTGTTATGAAAATCGCTTCTGCTATCGTCACAAACCGTGGCGGCAGAACATGCCATGCCGCTATCGTCGCACGTGAACTGGGTATCCCCGCTATCGTGGGTTGTGGTAACGCCACACAAGTAATACAGCCTGATGAAATGGTTACTGTCTCCTGCGCTGAAGGTGATACCGGATATGTTTACGAAGGCAAGCTAGCCTATACTGTAAAACAGCATGACCTTGGAAAACTACCTCGACCTAAAACCAAAGTCATGGTTAATCTCGGTAATCCAGAGCATGCATTTGATACATCACGACTACCCATTGATGGCGTTGGGCTTGCCCGGCTTGAATTTATTATTAACAACAGTATCCAAATTCATCCTCGCGCATTGTTGGATTACGATAAAACTCCTCCAGAAGTTCAAAAGAAAATTGACTCAATCACCTCTGGTTATGCTGATAGAGTTTCATTTTATATCGATCGCCTGGCAGAAGGAGTCGGACACATCGCAGCGGCATTTTACCCGCGCCCTGTCATTGTGCGCATGAGCGATTTTAAATCTAACGAATATGCATCACTAATTGGTGGTGAACAGTTTGAATTGCACGAAGAAAATCCCATGATTGGTTTTCGTGGCGCTTCGCGTTACCCTTCAGAGTCTTTCGCTGATTGTTTTGCGCTGGAATGTGCTGCAATGAAAAAAGTACGAGAAGATATGGGACTGGATAATGTCGCACTCATGATCCCCTTTGTTCGTACAATTAACGAAAGTATAGACGTCCTTGAATCCATGGAAAAACACGGCTTAAAACGGGGAGAGAATGAATTAAAAATTTACCTTATGTGTGAAATACCTGCCAATGCTCTATTGGCTGACCAATTTCTCGAACACTTTGACGGATTCTCGATTGGCTCAAATGACCTGACTCAGTTAACGCTTGGTGTTGATAGAGATTCAGGTATCGTCCAAGATTTTGATGAACGAAATGAAGCCGTACTTAAACTGATGGAAATGGCAATCACCGCCTGTAGAAAAAACGGCAAATATATCGGCATCTGTGGTCAAGCACCTTCCGATTACCCTGAAATCACCCACTGGCTGGTTGAAAAAGGAATAGAATCAATCTCTCTCAATCGAGATGCGGTAATACGCATGGTCGATGTGATGGTGAAAGCTGAAAGTAAAATAACCTGATTCCCAAATGACATAAATAACTTCTCTTTGCACAGCAATTCCCGTTAGAAACGGAGTTGGGATTGATTTTGGAGTGACTTGGGCTAAGAATGCACTCGGAACGGAAAAATCAATCCCAACTCCTCTTCATGGAGTCATTAATGAGAACTACTGCTCTTTTGCATAGCTCAGGTGAATAGGCCACTTATTTGCATTTCTTTCTATTAATCCCCATATAGAACGTAAATAAACAAGCGACTCAGGCAATGACAAAAAATAAAGTACCAGGAAAACCAGCACTTCTCATCATTCTCGACGGATTCGGGTGGAGCAATTCGCACCAGAATAATGCAGTCAAGGAAGCATCAACCCCCAATTTTGATCACTACTTTACTGCAAATCCTTTTACTACTCTTGAGGCGTCTGGGGCTGCCGTTGGTTTACCTGATGGTCAAATGGGAAATTCAGAAGTTGGCCACATGACAATTGGCTGCGGAAAAGTTTTGTACCAAGACTTGGTAAAAATAAACCAAAGCATTGAGTCGGGAAGTTTTTATGAAAACCCTACGCTTATAGATGCAGCTAGAGAGGCAAAACGACAAAATAGGCCACTTCATTTGCTCGGACTTGTCTCTGATGGTGGAGTACACAGCCACCTAGACCATCTAAAAGCCCTACTCACCTTTTGTAGCGAACAAAGAGTTAAACCTGTTCTGCACATGATTACCGATGGGCGTGACACTTCTCCAAAATCTGCTTTAACTTTTCTTGAGCAAATTACCCCTTATTTGAAACAAGCGCATGGTGAAATAGCCACAATCAGTGGTCGATACTATGCTATGGATCGAGATAAACGCTGGGACCGTATCGAAAAAGCCTGGCGCTGTCTCTGTTTTGCTCAAGGTGAGCAAGCCGAGACCGCGAAACAAGCTATCATTAATTCTTATGAACAAGGTATTACCGATGAATTTATTCTACCAACACATATTGCTGGGACTGAAACCATCGAGAAACAAGATCCGGTAATCTTTTTTAATTTCAGAAACGACAGAGCTCGACAACTGACTTACACGCTTGCCGGTAAAGTTTTCAAACCATTTGATCGAAACAATCACTCCGCAAGTCTTTATTGTCTAACTGAATACGATCCTCAACTTTCTTTACCCGTCGCTTTCCCGCAAACGTTTCCAGACACAACCCTGGCAAATATTATAAGCCAAAATAACATTCGTCAGCTTCACTGTGCAGAGACAGAAAAATACGCGCATGTAACATTTTTTTTCAACGGTGGAAGAGAAGCTACACTCCCTGGAGAAGAGCGACAAATGATTCCATCTCCCAATGTTGCTACTTATGATCTAGCCCCCGAAATGGCAGCAAAAGAACTCACTGATGAAGTAATTCAAGCCGTTGAAAGCGAAAGTTACGGATTCGTTGTTGTTAATTATGCTAATGGAGACATGGTTGGTCATACAGCAATAAGAGAGAGCATACTCACTGCTGTGGAAACCCTAGATCACGAAGTTGGTAGGCTAATAAATGCTGCCACTCAACATAACTTCAGTGTTCTGCTGACTGCAGATCATGGAAACTGTGAAGAAATGGTCTCCTCATTACACGAGCCTCAAACTCAACATACTAATAATCCGGTCCCCTGCGTCATTATCGATGATAGAGTAACCTCGCTTAACAATGACTGCGGCTTAAGCCATGTTGCACCTACGATATTAAAATTAATGGGATTAGAAGTTGATGAAAATATGGAGAAAAAACTGATTATTGCCAATAACATATAGTCTACAGCCCGTTTTTTCGTTGACGAAATATACTTCGTCAACTTTATATCCAGATATCCCTTTTCACTTCTTTAACTTAAAACCATCCAATACTGGCTCCTAGCTCCTAAGAGACTCTCGGACTTAGGATGAATCTGCTACGAAAAAGCTATACACTATAAACAAAGTTTAACGCCACAAGGCATCCATCATGATTCACAAAAATACTCACAAAAAAAAATGTAGTGTTACCAAGCTAACTGCTATCTACAACATATTACTAACGTTGACATTACTAACAGCCTGTAATACATCCACTACAAACAAAGTTGAAAACGAAAATAATAAACCTGATGGTGATTTGGCAACGAATGTTAAAGCGCTTCATTTCAAAACCTCGGAAGACCGTGCTATACAAATATTTCTCGGGGAAAGTGTTGTGAACATTCAACGTTTTTCCGTAACTTTAGACACGCAACCTAATTATGGAGAAATAAAGAATGACAACAATATGCTCTATACTTACATCCCTGACCCAAACTTTTATGGTGATGACAGTTTCAAATTTACGGTAAAAGATGAACAAGGGTCTAGTATCCAAGAAACAGCAACAATCCAAGTCACACCCGTCAACGATGCACCTGTACTTATTACACGAAACTTTAACACAACAAAAAATCAAGCAACCGAACTGCATCTGCGAGCCACTGATATCGAGAATGATGAGGTCAGTTTTTTCGCAGCGAATACAACAATATTGGGTGCAACATTAGACTGCAACAATAAAATTTGCACCTATACCCCACCAAAAGACGCTATTGGCCAAGATAGTTTTTCAATAACGTCGGTAGATACGAATGGTGCAAAAGTCACTTCTACTGTGACAGTGAATATCACCTCATCGCAAGTAAATAAAAAAGCACAATTACGCAGCTTAAGTGGAGATTACTTAAGCCATGCAGATCTACTTGCTATCCCCGAAGTTTTAAATATTAACACATCACACGAAATCGAATTACACGCAATAGCAGGTGACAAGGCTATTCAATTAAAATGGAAAATGAAAAACAATGCACTAATAAAAAAAATTGTCCGCAAACAAGGGAACTGTTCTCTTAATGATAACGATGGTACCTTTATTACCGAACGTATTAACAACGATCAATTTATCGACCGCGATGCGGCACTTGTTAATGGTATTGAATATTGCTACACAGTTTTCACCCATGATGCGGGAAATAATCTTTTCCCGCTCGCGACAGTTAAAGTAATACCTATAATATCGGTAGCAAGATATCCGTTTTCCGGTGCTAATTGGAATGATTACATTCTAACCGATGGAACATCGATTAATAAATTGTCTGACACCACCTGCCCAGCTAATGATTTATTTATCGAAAAGACAAGCTGCATCCACGCTGGCGAAATCCGGCAGTTCAAAATTCCCGGTCTAGATAGCTGTGATGGAATCTCCATCAAGGACGCGTTAGATTCGTTCAATTGGACATGCAGCGACACAACATTTCCTATTCGTACAATATCCACAGGTTTAAAGAATAACAAAACACTTTCAGATCTCATCAGCTTTGACACTGCTAAATGGAAAACTAATTTCGTTACGATATCCGGTGATGAGTTCGCTTACAGCACCACGCCTGATGTTTGGTGGTCAAATTCGATCACCTCAGTAACATCAGATAATATTGACTCACATCAGCGCCTTACTTCACAAGGAACAATTTATATCATTGATCCAGCTAATTCAGTGAGTAATTATGCTATCAATGCCAATCACATCGGCTTATTAATAAGACCAGGTAGTACATTAATGGGTGCTGAAAAAGATATCTACCCAAGCTCAGTGATTACATTAAGTGCAATTAATGACGAACCTCATAGACGATCTTTCATTTGGATTGAAGGTGAAATTGATGCGCTCAATAATGAGAATGGAATTTACGCTAACAAACTTTCTTATGGCGTATTCAATAATCTTGTGGTTTCCAATGCTCAAGAGAATGGATTAAAAATTGAAAACACGCTGAACTCTTATGCAAGAAATATCAAAATTTTAAATACATCAAGCATATCGACAGGTAATGATATTGTTATAAAAAATTCTAAAAAAGTCGCACTTTCACATATTGTAACCAGTGAATATTCCAATTGTGGTATATCAATAACTCACTCAAATCACATTACAATAACAAATAATACCTGTTCTATTTTGAAGTGATAACGTGATCTATGCAAAAAATATTGAATTGAGCAATATCGTAGATAAATCTCAAATAATACTAGGATTTTTTCAGATAAATACAATCATAAACGTCAGCCCAGAATAGACTGACGAGTCAACAATTCAATTTTTTAAGTTAAAGCAACTCTAATACACTTTCGGGTGGCCGACCAATCGCCGCTTTTTTATCATCAACCACGACAATTGGACGCTCGATGAGTTTTGGAGTTTCATACATGGCCTGTATGAGCTGATCATTGCTCAAACTCTCGTCTTTAAGATTAAGTGATTTGTATTCATCTTCATTCTTGCGCATTAAATCTCTTGGCTGCATTTTGAGCAACTTGAGTAGATGAGCAATGGTTTCTGTTGAAGGCGGTGTTTTCAAATATTCAACAATTGTTGGGGTAACACCATTTTCTTCGAGTAGAGCTAGCGTCTGGCGGGATTTGCTACATCGGGGATTATGATAAATAGTAATGTTCAATTGAGCCATTCTCCATTATTCTAGAAAAAGCAGTTGGTGTTCTATTGCCACGTCCAACTGCTTTTTCTAGGATTATTATTCAGTGTAATGAAGTTTATCAATTCTGCTAAACAACATAAACAATGAAGAAAGTTGGTGATTTAGCCAATAATCGACATATAGCTAGCAAAGTAAAACATTGACACGCCAATGATTAAAGTACCAACAATTGCTTTCATAAATTCTTCCTGAACATTAATTATCCGAATTAACAACACTTTCATTGTGAAACATAATGAGTAACCACAATTCCAGTTAACTTCCAATTCAATATCTTTACTTGGCTAAAATATCCAACACTTTTTTCAGCGATAATTATGCCAAATCACTATCCATAATAATGATATGGCATTGAAATTTTAAAAATAATTCATATTATCCTAGAAAAAGCAGTTGGACACGGAAATAGAACGTAGGATATTGTTTTGAATAGCGTAATGGAAAAAGTTGTCTTTACCTGGTTGGTGAAGCTAGCTTTTTTCATATAGCTAGGCGAAACAAGAGGCTGCGTTGTATTCCATGGATCAGCTGCTTTTTCTAGGATTATGAATCAATCAGGATTGTGAAGAGATAGCAGAAAGGAGTGGACAAAGTTCAAGTAAAAAAAGAATTTCACTTGCGCTTTAACCTTCAATATCTCACCAATTCGGCGCTCAGCAATATTCTCTAAACGCTGAATAATTTTGGCTAATATCCTAGGCGGTAGCGAGTGCCCTACTCACCATTTTGAACTCCGATGGCTCAAGATGATGACGATGCAATAGTTTATAAAATTCCGTTCGATTACGATTTGCCAGACGCGCTGCTTGCGTCACATTACCACTGGTGAGTTGTAAGAGTTTAGTTAAATAGTCGCGTTCGAAGCGCTTCTTAGCTTCTGTTAAAGGCATTATCTCTCCCGATTTACCTCGCAATGCTTTTAACACCAAACGTGCAGGCACAACCGGAGTTGTTGTTAGTGCGAAACTTTGCTCCACCACATTTTTAAGTTGGCGCACATTGCCAGGCCATTTAGCGGTCATCAAAAGTTCTAGCGCATCGGGAGCAAAAGACTTCACTTTTTTCTTAGTCTGCTCAGTCAGTTCTTTTAGAAAGTGCTTTGCAAGTAATGGTATATCTTCTCGTCGATCACACAGGCTTGGGATTTCCAGCGTAACTACATTTAATCGATAGTACAGATCTTCCCTGAAATTTCCCGTTTCCATCTCTTTATCAATGTCACAATGAGTGGCAGAAATAATACGAACATCAACGGGAACACTTTTCGTTGAGCCTACCGGCCTAACTTGACGCTCTTGTAAAACGCGTAACAGCTTCACTTGTAAATTAAGCGGCATATCCCCAATTTCATCCAGAAAGACAGTGCCTTTATCCGCTGCTTGAAATAGCCCTTCATAATTTGCAGCTGCTCCCGTAAAAGCGCCTTTTGTATGACCAAATAACTCTGACTCTAATAGATTCTCAGGAATCGCAGCGCAATTGACAGCAACAAAGTTTTGATCATGTCGAGTGCTCGCTTTATGAATTGCTTTAGCGAATAGCTCTTTACCTGTTCCACTTTCACCGTGGATAAACACACTGGTATCACTCTGTGAAAGCAATTTGGCATGGCTTAATAGTTCTTCCATATTACTACTACAAGTGATAATTTCTCTACGCCATTTATCATCTTTTTTAGTTGGCTCATCTTCAACATATGCGCTATTGATAGCGACAGCTTTTTCGATTTGAGCCAGTAGTTGTTTGCTATCAAACGGTTTTGCGAGAAACCCAAAAACGCCTTGTTTAGTTGCGTCAACAGCGTCGGGGATAGTGCCATGTGCAGTCATAATAATGACAGGTAATGCCGAATTAATTTTATGGAGTGCGTTAAACAATGACATACCATCCATGCCACCCATGCGTAGATCGGTAACCACAACTGCAGGTTTAATCAATGAAACCTGCACTATTGCTTTTTCGCCACTATCCACCGCAACAACATTATAGCCAGTGGCTTTTAATCGCATTGACAGCAATTTTAGAATATCATGATCGTCATCAACGACTAGTACTGTTTTCTTTTCCATTAATTCACCTTAAATAAAACTGGGCTGGATAAATTTAATTGTTATTTTTTCCAGGCTGCTGATACGCTCTCAGCAGAATATTTATGCTTATTCTCTCGCATGAATACTATCTTCAATAGACTTCAATGCATTTATTTGACTCTTTAAGTTTGTAACTTCTTTGTCCGCTTTCTTTTGCTTAGTAATCATCTGGTTAATTGTACGTTTTGCTTTCGTATTACTCGCCAATATGGAATAAAGTGCTTGAGATAAGTTCACCAAATCCTTATCTTCAGATTTCATCCCGGTATTGTTAAATCTCGCTAATACTTTAAATGCCTCTTTTTCGCGACCTGTTTCCTGTAAGAGGATTAATACATAGTTCAAGGTGCTAAATAAAGTTTTATCCGCTTTATGTCTCATTCGTACGGCTTTTAATACACGGTTTCTCTCTTTTCGTGGTGTGCTCACATATTCGTTTATATTAAAGAACAGTTGAGTGATCTGGTTTTGATTGATCTCTTCACCACGTCGTACACGATACAAAGTGTCGTTGATATTCACTACCTGGGTCATCGTTTTGTACTGCTCGACAGTCAGGTAACTCTCATCTCGTTTTAACCAATCTTTCATAGGGCATGCTGTTAACCCTAAAACACACACCACAATAATGACTAACCGGGGCATCAAACCGCCCATGCAAGCTCCTTTTCTGTTGTATCCAAAGGCAAAGTCACTCTAAAGTGGGCTCCATTCGTGGCATCGTCATATATGACTTCAATTTTTCCATTTTGTGCCTCAATAAATTCTTTAACAATAGATAATCCTAATCCACTACCGTGTATAAAGCCCGTTTCTGGAGGTTTGCCCGAATAAAATGCATTAAATATTTTATCTCTGTCGTCAATTGAAATACCTGGCCCCGAGTCCTTTACATCCATAACTAGATCATTTTCTAACCGACGAAGCTCAATATTAATCATGCCCTCTTCTGGTGTAAATTTAATCGCATTGGAGAGCAGGTTATCTAGCACAACACGAAACTGCTCTTCATCAGCTTGAAAGGTCAGATCTTCACATTTCGCTTTAATTCGAATTTTTTTTGCGAGTAGGACGGCCTTTTGATCAGCCACCACATTAGAAATCACTTTTTTCGCACTTATACTACTATAACCTGATTTGAGATTCGCCTCATTAGGCATATTAAAACTGAGTAATTTTTCGATCATTTTTTGCAAGCTGATACTATTGCTCTTGAGTATTTCTGCAACTTCGCGTTGATGCTCGTTGAGTGTCCCGGTCACACCTTCCGACATCAATTCCGCACCTTCTCGGATCGATGTTAAGGGTGTTTTTAGCTCATGTGATACATATTGGAGAAATTTTACTTTTTTATCTTCAAGATATTTCAATCGCTGGCGCAACCAATCAAGACGGTCTCCCAGAATTTCAATATCGCGAGGCCCCGACACCTGAATTTCACTTTCGAACTCGCCCTCACCCATTTTTCGCATTGCCGCATCAATCTGTTTCATCGGCTTCGCTAATAAACTGGTAAAAACAAAAATGAAGATCAAACTTGTCGGAATTAACATCATGGCTTCCCAAAACATTGCATCATTCGCTGAATCCGATAACTTATTCATGATCTCCATTTCGCTATCAATTGCCAGATCACTTTTATCCAGCAGCACTTTTGCAACTTCAGTCATCGCAATAAAGTCTTGTGGATCGAGACTAACCTCCTCTTTGTTTACTTTTTGTACCAATAGATCATGTAGAGTAGTAACAAGTAATGTTAAAGTATTAAGGTTTTCTTTTAAACGCGGATCAAGAGAAACTTGTCGTAATTCTTCAGCAGTATTTAGATAGTTGTTATGTCTATCAAAATAGGTGTCGAGAAGGGAGTCATTACCTAAAATAAAATATTGGCGAACATTTCTCTCCATAGCTGTGGCCTGTTGCACCAATATTCGACTCAACTGCGTAGACTTAACCGCTCGATAAACTGCTTCCTGACTTTGCTCCGTCAATTTGTCTACATAATAAACACCGGTGAAAACTGCGGCAACCAGAGGTGTTGCAACAAAAATAAATCCGATCAAAATGAGGCTATAAAAGGACTTAAGATAGGTTAAAATATTTTTTCCGCGGTTCACTATTGATAACCTCTTGTTTAACGGACTCTATTTTGTTGATATAGATATTCGTAGAGAAACCAATTGACCCATGATTTATGGCACAATCATTTGATGCGCTTGGCTATACAAAAAAGCTTGCATCACCGACCAGTTAAAGATAATTTTTTTATTCGACAATTGCTCCATGCATTGCTCTACCTCCTGCGTCTATGCAGTCGTAAATTAATCAAAGCAATTTGCTCGCCTAGTGCGGCTACTGGTGGTTCACTCTAACTTCATGTTCAATTGATCTTTCTAGATTAATTAACAAACTATATGTAACTGGATTAGCAAATTGTAACTGATGGCAATATCCTATAAACACCTAGTGTATCACTGATGTTTTTATCAGCGATAGAGTCTATGTAACATTTTCACGACAGGGGCATCTACTGGTTAATAAAGGGAGTGTTTATGCCATATATTTACCGAGTAGTTTTATCTGTTATTGTGATTTTCCAGCTCGTTTCCTGTGGAATCGAGCAACCAACAAATCAAACCAATGCACTCGCCGGAAAATTGATCATCACTGGCTCAAGTACCATTGCACCACTCGCTTCAGAACTGGCAAAAAAATTCGAAAAATTGCATCCTTCAGTGAAAGTTGATGTTCAAACTGGTGGTTCTTCACGCGGTATTGCTGATGTAAAACGGAAAGTTTCTCAAATAGGTATGGTCTCTCGCACACTCAAAGTATCAGAGTCTGATCTGGTAGGTCATGTGATTGCGAAAGATGGTATTAGTATTATTGTCCACAAAGACAATCCACTAAACTCACTCACTTCTGATCAAGTAAAGGAAATCTTTCGCGGAGAAATCAGCCACTGGAGTTCATTATACGGTAACAACGAGGGTAGCAATGAGGGTAACAACGATAAAATTACTGTGATCAATAAAGCTGAAGGTCGATCAACCCTAGAAGTCTTTTTGAAGTTCTTTCAGTTGAAGAACCGTGAAATAAAACCTGACATCATTATTGGCGATAATGAGCAGGGCATCAAGCTTGCCTCTCTTAACAAAAACGCCATCGCTTACGTATCAATTGGTACCGCTGAATACAGCGAACATTTAGGTATCAAGATTAAAACCATTGCTCTCGATGGCGTTGAAGCAACAACGGCAAACCTTGTTAACGGAACATTTCCGTTGAGCCGAGAACTTAACTTTATTACTCAAGGGGAAAGATCAAAACTTGCCTTAGCATTTCTCGATTACTCACTATCACCAGCTGCGTTTAACACCATAAAGGAATTCGGCTTTGTCCCCATTGAAGCGCGATAGATATTTACATCTTGTATTAAAATTTTTTGCTTGTATATCAATAGTCAGCCTTTTCTTTGTTATATTTTTCCTGGTAACTGAATCATGGCGCATTATTGAGAGCACACCAGCCAGCAAATATATACTGGATGACGCTTGGCACCCGACTGAAGGAGAATTTTTCCTGCTACCGATGATTATTGGTAGCCTCCTTGTCATGATCGGTGCGATGTTATTATCGATTCCTGTTGGAATATTTACTGCAATTTTATGGCAATTTTATGCACCAAGCTGGTTTTCTTCTATATTGGAACGTATTGTCGAAGTCTTATCCGGCATTCCTTCAGTAGTTTATGGTTTTTGGGGAATTATGATTATTGTTCCACTACTTGGAAAGTTCCAAGCTCCAGGAACCAGTCTGCTTGCGGGGATTATCGTACTCACACTTATAGTCTTACCCACCATCACTCTTGTTGCCAACAGCATATTCCAACAAGTCAATAAACTTCACATTCAAAATGCAATAGCGCTAGGTTTATCGAGATTTACTATTATATGCCATATCATTTTTCCTCAAGCTAAACGTGGATTGCTCACTGGTGTCATTCTTCAGGCTGGCCGCGCAATTGGAGAAACACTGGCGGTATTAATGGTATGTGGAAATGTTGTGCAAATTCCTGGTAGTGTGTTTGAACCGGTGAGAACATTAACCAGTAATATTGCTCTGGAAATGGCTTATGCAATGGATATTCATCGCTCTGCATTATTTTTAAGTGGGTTAGTACTCATGATTGTTGTATTCATGTTGATCTTAATGACAGAAAGAATGAAAAACAGAGAAAATGCATTATGATTCGTCTCCCCACAAACCACAGTTTTCCTGATCGGTTATTAAAATTCTTCAGTTGGTTTTGCGGGTTATTATTACTTTTCTTTTTCATCTACCTCTTTTCAGATATTGCACAGCAAGGATTCTCTCAAGTTACATTCAAATTTTTAGTTACTGAGCCTCTGAGTGCCGGTCGTGCAGGTGGAATCGCGCCTATGCTCGTTTCTACTCTACTATTATTGACGCTTTGTCTGCTGGTATCCCTACCAATTGGAATAGCCAGTGCTATTTATCTCGCAGAATACACCGATGAAACCCAGTGGTTTTCACGTATCATTCAAACTAATTTAAATGTATTAGCCAGCGTACCTTCTATTGTGATGGGATTATTTGGTTATGCCTTTTTTGTTGTTGCATTAGGATTAGGGTTTTCTATTCTCGCAGGTGCTTTGACGCTTGCTTGCATGGTTCTACCGCTTTTGATTCGAAATATTGAAGATAGCTTACGCAATATCCCTGATGAATATCGCATAAATGCAACTGCTTTGGGGCTATCTCGATTTCGAACAATTTTTCAAATACTGTTACCCATGGCAACCCGTGGAATACTGCTCGCTGTGATTCTCAGCATCGGTAGAGCGATGGCAGAAACTGCCGCACTACTCTATACATCCGGTTATGTTTCTCGTATGCCCGAATCAGTATTAGATTCAGGACGAAGTTTAAGCGTACATATATTTGATCTATCCATGAATGTACCGGGTGGTGAGCAAAATGCGTACGCAAGTGCATTTACATTGATTGTTCTACTTTTAATGATTAACATCATTACACTTGGCCTATCGCGCAAAATTCAAAAAGGAGCTTTCAGTGAGCGCTAACACTACTCATTCCCACTTAAAAGCAGTTCCTGAAAACTACAAAGCACCTCCGGGGATAGATAAGCTACCAGCCTATATTAATATTGAAAAACTGAGTTTGAGTTACGACACACAAACCATTTTTGAGCCATTATCACTCCCTATCTATCAGAATCATATTAATGCACTCATAGGACCCTCGGGTTGTGGAAAAAGCAGCCTATTAAATACCATTGTTCGCCTAACCGATTATCAAAATAACGCCAAAATTAAAGGTCAAATTCACGTTAATAATAAAAACGTACTTGATGACTCAACGGACCTTATATCACTACGACAAAACATAGGGATGATTTTTCAAAAACCAATGCCTTTCCCAATGTCTATTCGCAAAAACTTTGAACTTCCGTTAAAAGAACATGGCGTAAAAAACAAAGATGAGCTGGAGTATAAAATAGAAACAGCTTTAAAAGATGTTGGATTATGGGATGAAGTATCAACCCGACTTCATCAATCAGCAACTCAGTTGTCAGGCGGCCAACAACAACGATTGTGCATCGCAAGAATCCTGGCTCTAGAGCCGAAGGCTCTATTGATGGATGAACCGTGTAGTGCGTTAGATCCCATTGCAACAAAAGTCATTGAAGAACTAATCCTTAATCTCAAAGGAAAATATACCATACTCATTGTTACCCATAACCTTTCTCAAGCTAAACGTGTTGCCGACTATGTTGCATTCATGTGGTATCATCAAGGACACGGAAAATTGATCGAACATAATTATGCCGATGTTATTTTTAATAGCCCTTCAAACCCAATCACGACTGCTTATGTTCAAGGTTTAACCGAGTAAAGCATGTTATTTTTAAACTGATAAAGAGTTCATATTCACCGAGCAATAGAGATTCGAGAGTCTATTGAAAATTTTACACCTGACAGACTGCCATTTACACGATAACAAAAAAGAACGAAAAGCAGGATACGCGACCTATAATAGTCTGCAACGTGTCATTAATCTGGCCAAAGTATCCGAATTAGATTTTGATGTTGTTATTGTAAGCGGTGATATCAGCCAAACTCCATCACCCACAAGTTATAAATTGTTTGAACATCTCATCTCATCGCTAGATATACCTGTGCTTGCCGTACCCGGTAATCACGATAACGCTCACCAGCTACAAAGTGTTGTCGATAAATGCCCAATTGAGAAAGCCTGTTTTAAAATTATTAACGGCACACTCTTTCTGCTAATCAACAGCCAGATTAAAGATAAGGAACACGGTCAAATTAAAAAAGGTGACCTGGTACACATTGAAAGTCTTTTAGAAAAACACAAGGAAAAACCAGCAGTAGTGATTATTCATCATCCGCCAGTATTAACCGGTTCAAGTTGGATGGATAAAATCGGATTAAGCAATAAAGAAGAATTTCTTAATACTCTGGCACACTACCCCAATGTAAAGACGATATTATTTGGCCATGTGCATCAGGAAATTGAGTCACAGTTTCAACATATGCGGCTCATGGGAACACCCTCGACCTGTTATCAATTTAAACCTGGAACAGAAAATATTGAATACGATGATAAAAAACCTGGCTTTCGATATTTAGAGCTTGATCAAACTGGTGATATTAAAACCTCCGTCCACCGGATATAAATCATGTTCGAAATCCGACAAACTCAATTAAAGAATTACATTTTCCCACTAATAATCACAGTTATTGCGTTAAGCGTCACCTCAATTGGAGATAGTTTATCTGATATTCTCCAATACGATTCAAAAGCAATTGCAGAGGGAGAATGGTGGCGAATCATCACTGCGCATATTGTACATTTAGGTTGGCCTCATCTCTGGCTTAACCTTGCAGGGCTAGTATTAATTTTTCTCTTCTTCGCTAACTGTGTGCCCATTCCGTTTTGGTGGACCTCATTTTTTATCTGTGCATTGGGTATCAGTGTACTCGTCTATTTTCTGAATCCGGAAATCCGCTGGTATGTTGGCCTTTCAGGAGTTCTTCATGGTCTGTTTGTCATCGCTGGAATCATGAATATCCGAATACGAAAATGGGAAGGTATTTTTTTTAGTACTGCAATATTAGGAAAAGTTATCTATGAACAGATAGCTGGCCCACTACCAGGATCAGAGAAAGCCGCAGGTGGACCGGTATTAGTGGATGCCCATTTTTATGGGGCATTAATCGGCGTGGTGTTGGGAATCTATCTATTTCTAAAGACAGTGAAAAAAGGTTAAGTATTACTTTTCTGCCTCTAAACAAAACTCAGCAAGAATTTGAAAATTCGAGATTCGCTGCATACTAAGTTTTGTTTACTGGCGAGTTACTTTTTATTAGTTTCACTCAAGCGCGCCGCCAATATTTTTGCGACATTGCGCATAATAATATATCCAATTCGCGGATGTTTTTTTACCACATCATGAAGAATCTCAGAATAGAGTTGAAGAAGCACTGCGTCTTGAGAAATGACAGCTGAGGCAGTTCTTGGTACTTTTTTAACCAAGCCAATTTCACCTAATATTTCACCCGCTTTCATCACGTGTACAGTACCCACACCTGTCACGTTGATGTCAATTTCGCCACTAAGCAAGATATACATACTAGAACCATCATCGCCTTGCTTGAATAAAACATCGCCATTACGTGCAGCTGTACTACTGCACATCGCAAGCACCATTTTATACTCTTCATCCAAAAGCCCTTGCAAAACCGGTATCTTCTTTAGAATTTTAACCGCTTTAGCACGTGCTGCGACTTTTCCGGTGACATTCGCCACTAAGAAAGCTCCCTGTCAGTGTAGTAGTTCCGCACTAAACATCGGCATTGCAATGGGAAAACTGAAGGACGGTATAGGGAATTCCCCTTCTAATCACAATCGAGTAGTGGTTCAAAGGGGAAGAAGGAAAAACTCAGAAAAAACTAACTAGCGTTATGAAGATCCATTACTTCATTATCACCAAGATTCTGTACTTTCTTGGCATTATCGTTACGTTTTTTCTGGATAGAATCAAGATAAGTTTGGTCAATATCGCCAGTAACATACTCACCGTTAAAACAGGATGCATCAAATCGCTCAACACCTAACTTATTTTTATGCATAGTAGCTTCAATCATATCTTCGATATCTTGATAGACTAACCAGTCAGCACCAATAGCTTCAGCGATTTGTTTATCATTTCGGTCATGACCAATCAACTCTTCCGGCGATGGCATATCAATACCATAGACGTTGGGGAATCTTACCGGGGGCGCAGCTGAAGCGAAATAAACATTCTTTGCGCCACTTTCTCTTGCCATTTGAATAATCTGTTTTGAGGTGGTGCCACGAACAATCGAATCATCCACTAAAAGAACATTCTTATCTTTAAATTCAAGATCAATAGCATTCAATTTTTGACGAACCGATTTTTTGCGCTGTTTTTGACCAGGCATAATGAAGGTACGGCCAATGTAACGATTTTTAATGAATCCTTCGCGATACTTCACACCTAACGTATTTGCAAGTTGCAGTGCAGAAGTTCGACTAGTATCTGGAATGGGAATCACAACATCAATGTCGTGATCAGGTCGTTCTTTGATTATTTTGTGAGCTAAAGCATCCCCCATACGAAGGCGCGCTTTATAAACAGATATGCCATCAATGATGGAATCTGGACGAGCAAAATATACATACTCAAAAATACAGGGTGAATGAGTCGTATTTTCAGTACACTGTTTTAAAGTCAATGAACCGTCCAAGCCGATTATCGCTGCTTCACCCGGTGCCAAATCTCTGAGAAATTCAAAACCTAGAGCATCAATGGCAACATTTTCTGATGCAAGCATATACTCCGTACCATTTTCAGTTTCACGTTTACCGAGCGATATTGGTCGAATACCATGCGGATCGCGAAAACCAACAATCCCATAATCAGTGATCATTGCAACAACCGCGTAAGCACCCTTACAGCGTTTATGCACGGCTGATACTGCTTCAAATATTTGATCCTGATCAATTTTCAGTTTACCCACACGTTGAAGTTCGTGAGCAAATATATTTAATAAAACTTCTGAATCAGAATCTGTATTGATATGGCGGAAATCTTCTTGATATACCTCATGCATCAATGTCGCAGTATTCGTCAAATTACCATTATGCGCCAGTGAAATGCCATAGGGAGAGTTTACATAAAAAGGTTGTGCTTCAGATGACGAAGAACTTCCGGCCGTAGGATAGCGAACATGACCGATTCCCATTTTGCCACGCAATCGGTACATGTGGCGTTTATGAAACACATCTCTCACCAATCCGTTTGCTTTTCTAAGGTTCAAGCGCCCGTTTTCGCAAGTCATAATTCCTGCTGCATCTTGCCCTCGATGCTGTAAAACAGTAAGTGCATCATAAATCGATTGATTTACATCTGAATTGGCAACTATGCCGACCACACCACACATTTATGTTCTCCAAGCCTGCTAAGGCGGTATTCTAAAAAGCGCGATTTTACATGACATATGGGAAATGCAAAAAGCTTATCGGTATTTTTTTTAAAATCTTCCAACAATTTAGACAAAAAGGTAAAAAAAAACAGATTCTGGCAGTGCCAAATGCTCAATCATCTGTCGGCAATGATACATGATTTATCACCACAATAATTGACTAATAAATGGGGATTTAGTCAATCATCAGACGCAAATTGTGTCGCAATATCTTTGGGAAAATTACCTTGTAACCAGCTTGCTAAAGGATGAAAGTGCTCCAAGAATACCGACTCTTGCCAGAACTTCTCCTGTGGCAATGTAGTAACTCCGACGATAAGAACGATAACTGAGACAATAACACCACCGCGAGCAAGACCAAACACAACACCAATCATACGATCGGTACCACTGAAGCCAGTCTTTTTTACAAGCTGAGCAAAAAAATAGTTAACCAGAGAAACTACAATAAGTGTTGATAAAAACAGGCCAACAAAAGCAACTAAAACACGGACTGAATCATTGATAATTTGATTTGCTAATAAAATAGATGCATTTGGCGTGAAACTGATAGCAACCCAAACAGCTGCGACCCATGCAACAAGAGAAAGAACTTCACGCACGAAGCCGCGTAAGAAACTAATCCCGGTAGAGATGAGCAAAATGGCAAGAATAATAATATCAACAGAATTCATAAAAATTTGGAGTAAACTTTAACCGGTAGGCCGTAAAGCAATGATATTTCGAATAATATGTCTGAATTAATATTACTGCTAATTGGATGAAAACCAATTACACGCAGTGTAAAACAAACTCAGCTAACTACTCAAATTCTAACAAATTACAGTGAATTACAGAAGTTAATTAGTGAGTATTAAATGACATAAAGTTGCTTATATACGCTGGATTTTATGACAATGTAATGTCTTTCGACAGAATCTGTTTCTTTTATCGGCGCCTTACAATAAGCCCCTTCAAAGCAAACTCATTTTCCAATATTTTTTGTATTTCGTTTATTTTAGATTTTCGCAATTCAGGACCGACACGAACACGCCAAATACTTCCATTTACAGTCTTTTGCTCATCAATATGAGAAACAAATCCTCGCTTTCTAATCTTGTCACGAAGAGCAATCGCGTTAGCCTGATCTTTAAAACTCGCGAGCTGTAACATCCAAGTATTTGTAATTTTTTCCGTAGTCGAAGGAATTCTTGTTGGTGCCACGTCACTTGGCTTGTGTTTGGGAGCCGACTCTTCAGGCTCTTCTTCAACAACCTCAATACGCTCTTGTGTTTCAGCAATTTCCCTTTTAATTTGTTCGGTAAATTCTTTCGACTTTGAAACACCCTGCTCTTCAAACTTGCCAGACTCTTCATTTAATTGGAAGACGATTGTTGAAATTTCACCCGGAACTTCAGGTATAGGGGATTCACCAATTTTTCCAGGATTGATTCTGTCAGTCTCGAGAAATAGGGGAATGAAAATAATTCCCAGTGATATGAGGACTATTGCACCGACGATCCGTTGTGTGAGTGAATGATTTTTTTGATCAGCTTCCATCAGAATTCCCGTCAATATTCCCACCAAGCAGGGGTAATGCTTCTGCCACTGTATAAAATGATCCGATGATAATTAACTTATCATACTTTTCCAATTTTTCCTTTGCAGCATTAACCGCTTCGGTAACTGTATTTAAGCAAACAACATCCTTAAAATTTACACCCTGCTGTAAAACTTTTTCCTGCAAATTTTTCGCCGACAGGCCTCTGTCAACATCAAGGCCAGCAATATACCAGCGGTCAATGACTGGCTTTAAGGCTTCAACAATTTTCGGTACTGATTTATCCGCCAACATAGCAAGCACAACAGAATGATTTCCAATTTTGTGCATACTCTGTAAATTGTTGACAAAAGTGTGTATCCCATGGGGATTATGCGCCACATCTAAAATAATTATGCTTTCATTCGGCTGAGGAATGACTTGAAAACGTCCAGGTAACTGGCATTGCGCTAAACCAACTCTGATGTGATTCATACTTAATGGTAAATCTTCTGCCAAACACTCTGTTGCCATTAATGCTGTTGCTGCATTTCGATATTGATGTTCACCTTTCAATCTCGGATGAGGTAGGCCAAATTTTTTACTATTCTGACTCCACCACTGCCAAGTCATATCTTGAATGGCAAATCCAAATTCACTACCGAGTTGAAGCAAGTTGAGTTGCTGCTCCGCCACTAGCTCATCGATATTGCTTGGAGGATTATCATCTGCAAAAATGAGTGGCTTATTAGCTCGACCAATTCCAAATTTTTCAAAGGCAATTTTTTCTCGCGTATCGCCCAACCAGGATTCATGATCCAATTGAATATTTGTGACGACACTAACATCTGGTTCTACGAGATTCACTGCATCAAGGCGCCCGCCCAAACCAACTTCAAGAATGGCAATGTCTAAATTATTATTTTGAAAAAGATCAAACGCAGCTAAAGTACCGAATTCAAAATAGGTAATGGAAACACCTTCGCGTGCAGTCTCCACATGATCAAATACCTGACACAATACCTCATCAGAGACTGGCTCACCCTGCAAGCGAATTCGCTCGTTGTAATGTAAAAGATGTGGAGATGTATAAACGCCGACACGGTATCCCGCTGCAACATACATTGCTTCTAAAAACGCGGTCGTGGAGCCTTTTCCGTTTGTGCCACCGACGATGATTATTTTTTTCGCCAGTTTTTGAGAGATGAGCTTGTTATATGTAGAGCGTATTCGATCAAGCCCCATGTCGATTGACTGAGCGTGAATTTTAGATTGCCAGTCCAGCCAATCGGAGACCGTTGAGAACTTCATTGGCGCCAATTAATTCTGCTTGTTTTGAAGCATTCGCAACAAGTGCACAAGTTTAGTTCGCATATCACCACGGCTGACTATCATATCAATAGCACCATGCTCTACGAGGAACTCACTACGCTGAAAACCTTCCGGTAACTTCTCACGTACTGTCTGCTCAATAACACGAGGGCCAGCAAAGCCGATCAAAGCTTCAGGCTCTGCAATATTAATATCACCTAACATTGCCAAACTTGCAGAAACACCGCCCATTGTTGGATCAGTCATCACAGAAATAAAAGGGATTCCCTGCTCGCTCATTTTTGCCAATGCAGCACTGGTTTTAGCCATTTGCATCAAAGAGAATAGTGATTCCTGCATACGTGCACCGCCACTGGCAGAGAAACAGATCAGTGGAATATTCTCTTCTAAACTAACATTAGCTGCGCGTACAAAACGCTCACCAACAACAGAACCCATAGACCCACCCATGAAGCGGAACTCAAATGCGGTTGCAACCAGCGGTAAACCGTCTACCTGCCCTTTCATTGCAATCAAGGCATCTCTTTCATCGGTCGCTTTTTGTGCTTGGGTAATTCTGTCTTTATATTTTTTGCTATCTTTAAACTTGAGCATATCCTCAGGTTCAAGATTTTCACCAATTTCTTCCCTTGGCTCTTTATCGAGGAAGATATCCAAACGACGACGTGCACCAATGCGCATATGTAAATTGCATTTAGGGCAGACGTCCATATTTCTTTCTAACTCTGAGCGAAACAACGTTGCGCCACAGCCTGCACACTTTGTCCATAAACCTTCAGGTACTGCACCTTTGGTCTCGGTACGAATCCGTGATGGGATTATTTTTTCAAACCAGCTCATGTTTTATTCCTAAATACGATTCCTAAATACCATCAATCGCTGTTCTCAACTCACTGAGAAAGCCTTTAATCTCACTAATAATCTTATCTTGATTATCTTTATTTGCTTCAACAAGTTTTACTACGGCGCTACCGACAACCACTCCATCAGCAATCTTTGCAATGCTTGAGGCAGATTCAGCGTCTTTAATACCAAAACCTACACCAATTGGTAAATCTGTTTCTTTTCTTAGTTCAGATAACTTTTTCGCCACCGCTTCTGTGTCAATGCTTTTAACTCCCGTCACACCTTTCAGCGATACGTAATAGATAAAACCACTACTGTTTTTTGCAATTAGTTTAAAGCGTTCTACAGTACTTTCTGGTGAAACAAGGAACACAGCATCCAGCGAATGTGCTTTGAAAATTTTCAACACGTCATGTGCTTCTTCTGGAGGCATATCCACTGTCAATACACCATCAATACCAGCACTATTTGCACGCTCGGCAAATGTTTCGTACCCCATTACTTCAACCGGATTAAGATAACCCATCAATACCACTGGTGTTTCTTGATCTTGTTCACGAAACTGTTTTACCATATCTATAACATTTAAAAGTGACACGTTATGTTCCAACGCTCTTTCACACGCCAATTGAATAACAGGACCATCCGCCATAGGGTCTGAAAAAGGAATACCTAATTCAATAACGTCAGCACCCGCTTCTACCATGGCATGCATTAATGGCACAGTAACACCTGGGTTTGGATCTCCCGCAGTCACATAGGGAATCAATGCTTTTTTATTGGCAGCTCTAAGTGCGCTAAAACGCGACTCTAACCGACTCATACTTTAATACCTTCTAGCGCTGCAACCGTGTGAATATCTTTATCACCACGACCCGATAAATTCACCAGGATATTTTTACCTTTACCCAACTCATTCGCCAATTTCGCTGCGTAAGACAATGCGTGACTTGATTCGAGAGCAGGAATAATTCCTTCAATTTTTGTTAGTGCATGAAACGCATCCAAAGCTTCAGTATCAGTGGCAGCAACATAATTTGCTCGACCAATATCTTTCAACCAAGCATGTTCAGGCCCTACACCGGGGTAATCAAGACCGGCAGAAATCGAATGGGTTTCGATAATCTGACCATTTTCATCCTCCATTAAATAAGTTCGGTTACCGTGTAATACACCAGGCTTACCGGCGCATAATGGAGCCGCATGTCGACCAG
The DNA here is from genome assembly GCA_945787715.1 of uncultured Ectothiorhodospiraceae bacterium. Lineage (GTDB taxonomy): Bacteria > Pseudomonadota > Gammaproteobacteria > S012-40 > S012-40 > CALZJE01. Next base: position 66,291 of record CALZJE010000009.1, read on the forward strand.
TTTCAACGCCATCACCGCCACCTTCGACACCATAAATAGCTACATCTTTATCGTTTAGGAAAGGATGAAAAAGACCAATGGCATTTGAACCACCACCAACACAAGCCACCAACGCATCTGGCAAACGACCGGTTTTATCTAACATCTGTTGTCGCGCTTCACGACCAATGACTGTTTGAAAATCGCGAACCATAGCAGGATAAGGATGAGGCCCTGCAACTGTACCGATAATGTAGAAGGTGTTATCTACATTGGTCACCCAGTCGCGCATTGCTTCATTTAACGCGTCTTTTAATGTTTTGGAACCAGATTTTACTGAAACAACTTTCGCGCCTAACAATTTCATACGGTAAACGTTGGCAGCCTGACGTTGTACATCAACCTCGCCCATGTAAACCACACATTCCAAACCTAAACGTGCAGCAACCGTTGCACTGGCAACACCATGTTGGCCTGCACCCGTTTCTGCTATAATTCGGGTTTTACCCATGCGCTTGGCAAGCAAAGCTTGACCAATTGTATTGTTAATTTTATGTGCACCGGTGTGATTTAAATCTTCACGTTTTAAATAGATATTTGCGCCACCCAACTCTCTGGACCAGCGCTCAGCAAAATAAACCGGTGAAGGCCGACCGACA
>CALZJE010000010.1 GCA_945787715.1 uncultured Ectothiorhodospiraceae bacterium
CCTGTTCGTGAACACCGCATTTGCCGCCAGACGACGAGAGATTCCTCGTTTCATCAGCTTATGAAAAAGATTGCGTTTACTCTTTTGTTGATCCACGAGACGAGACGTGATCGTAATCGTCGCCGTATATGGGCTTCGATTTTCGCTAGCTGTGCCGGATACTGAGTCATACTAAAATAACCCGCCCAGCCAACATACCAACGATTGATTTGCTCTGTAATGGTCTTCTCAAGAGTGAGGTGGGCGCCTCGTGGCGTGAGTTCCTTTACTTTGGCCATGGCCGTTTGTAGGGCCTTATGTGATATGGCTATTGCGCCATTCACGATGGTAATTCCAAGAAATTTAACGCGCTCTGAAGGAGCCACTTGGCTCTTCTCACGATTTACCAACAACTTCAGTCGTTTTTCGATAAATCCGCTGACGTTGATCATCACTCGTTCTGCCGCCTTAGGCGTTTTCACGAAGATGTTACAGTCATCAGCGAACCGGCAAAATTCAAGACCGCGCCGTTCCAGCTCTTTATCCAACTCATCAAGGACGAGGTTGCTGAGCAAAAGACTGAGCGGACTGCCTTGCGTTGTTCCTTCTTCTGTCGGCGTCACTAAGCCGTCTTAGATGCAAATGTGTATTGCAAAGGTTAACTTCGTTTGACACTGCATTACTTGTTGTCAAACTAGTATAACTGTTAGAGTTAATGCTTTTCAGTATTGATACAATTACGTAGTAATCTCTACTTCAATTCAAATAAGCAACTATAATTAACTTTACTTGGTTAAGTTAACCGGGTCGTGAAAAACCGGCCTTTGAGAAGCTTGAGCCGTATGATGGGAAACTATCACGTACGGTTCTTAGGGGGCAAAGGGGCCGTGAGGCCCCTGAGCTACCCGATAGGCCAAAATATTCAAAATCGTAAATAACATCTACATACACTACATTGTTAATCTATGCATTTGTGGTATGAGATAAACAACTTACAACTTTCTTATATACTCCTCTACTTCAAGTATAATCCCTTCAAATAAACGTACAAATAACGACCGCTATTTCGATGTAACCTTCAACAATATTCTGTGCTAAAATCAAACAGTTATCATCTTATACGAGCTATTCATCATGCCAGCAAAAATGAAACAAGTAATTGAAAACATTAAGGACTTATCCGCGGATGAGAAGGCCTTGGTTGCTCACTGTTTAATATCTTCTCTCGAAACCAAACAGGATGATGATGTTGAAGATGCTTGGGCAGATCTTGCCGAAAAGCGTTTTTCCGAACTTAGCTCAGGAGCTGTGCAGGGCGTTAGTTGGGAAGATATAAAAAAAGACATAAAGGATTGATGATTTGCGCTTAATATTTCATCCTGATGTAACAACAGAAATATCCGCTTCTTACAATTGGTATCAAGAACAAGCAAATGGATTAGGTGATGATTTCCTACATGAATTGGAATCATCTTATGAAGCAATTACCGAACTACCTGATACCTGGCCTAAATTTTAAAATGGCTTTCGGAGGCTTTTACTCGGTAAATTTCCATTTTCCGTAATTTATCGTGTTAGTGGAGATACAGTATATGTATTAGCTATTATACACAATAGCAAGAAACCAGGCTATTGGGTAGAACGCATATAACAATACATTCAATGGGACCTCTGCATATTAGACGACAATTATCCTGGCCGGTCCGCGACAATTACCTTGGCCGGTAGATCTTGCAACAACCAGACATGTTTTCTCATCAAGGAATGACGTATGTCTCGGGGAAAAATCAAAGATCAGCAAATCTGGATTTTTATGAACGAAAGAAGGCTACAAGAAAGGTCAGGTCGATATAAATTCTAATATCGGAATCCCAATGACAGGCACCACACTACTTGCAACATTTCAATCACTGGGTATTACACCGTTTTGCAGTCGATCTTCGGTAAGCGCAGAATCTACCTGACATTGGTTGTTATTTTCTTCTGAAATTTGTTTATTACCAAACTGCACCGTAGTAGGATATCTGATTGCATCCCTTCAAATACCGTGTGTAAAACACTAACGATACCTGAGCCTTCCTCCTACAGTCAGAATAAGAATTCACATCCATATATTGGTAAACACAAAATAACGGCAATCATTAATTTATGACCATATGCGCTCAAAACAACACGCCCATCGGCAAATAACGCCACTGCCCTGGCAGCAACTTACCCATTGGCACGCGTCCAATACGAATTCGCTTCATTCCCACCACTGTTAATCCGACACTCTTGCACATAAACTCAATCTGACCTGGGTGAACATTCTTGAGTGCGAAGCGTAGACGGTTATCACTCTGCCAGCTGACCTTGGCAGCAGGCAGTGGCCACGCATTTTTTTTTATACCTTTATTAAGCCGTTCAATCCCATCTGGCTCAATTTCACCACTCACCTCAACAACATATTCCTGCTCGTTCTTGCTTGCATCCTTCACTAACCTCTGCACCACACGTCTATCCTGGGAAAACACAAGCAGACCAGTCGCACCCGCTTCAAGCGGCGTTGTTGGCAACAATCTGGCAAAATGGCGTTTGAGTGTGCGAATACCGGAACTGTCATCCGGCGCGCGGCTCGCAGGTGTAATCAGTTTCAGCGCTGCGGTGGGGGCAGACACGTCAAACCCAGTAGGCATATGTAGCAGAATGGTCGATGGCCCACTCGGTGTCAGCGTGGCATCGGCATGTAACTCAACCTTTTGTTCCAGTACTTTGAACTGAGGCTCATCCACTATTGTACCATCTACCAACACCCAGCCACCTTCAATGTATTTCTCAGCTTCGCTACGGGAACAGTGAATCAACTCAATTAAACGTTTGGAGAGACGCACCGGTTCACTCATGACTGCAACACCTTAACAGCCAGAGCTTTGCAAATTAAACTGCCACATGCCAGCTGGATTGTTCTGTTTGCCATAGATACATTCACAATATTCACCATCATTATCTGTTCTTCAATAAAAATTTGTATTCAATCGCAACAACCTTAGATGCCGCGCTCATTAACGCCACACCATACACTATCACATATTTTTAGAAGAACTTATTTTTACAAGAAGTCAGAAAATTCATTAAAATTCACATTTACCAATGGAAATACTCCAGCTCTATACCACCGATATCGCATGAGTAACTAACATGAAACAAAAAGATCTTAAGAATTTTATAAAAGTCATTAACTTATTAATTACTATTTCTATCGTTCTATGGGTGCCCATAGCTTTTTCCACACTATTCTTTTTTGATGCGCCTGGATCAGAAAACAACCTATTCACTCAAGCCTTAGCCGGTTCTATCTGGTTTTATCCGGTTATGGCGATTACAGGTATTGTTAAAAGTAGAGATGCCTATAAGGCTGATGATTTATCGAACAGCTTTAAATTTTCGTTAATACCAGTGGGTTGGCTGATTGTAATAGGGTTAATCATCTATGCATTGGTGTTTTTTTGTGGTGGAAGATTTACCTGTGATTAACATAAGTTTTTTATTCCCCCCTATTCTCTCGTTATAATAGTTAAATTTGATCAAGCAGAGATTTACCATTGAACAAAACACTAAAAAATGCCTTTATTGGCCTAAATACCCATTACAAACTCGCCAACGGACAAACTGGACGCAGGGTATATCTTGATTCTGGGGCCTCCACCTTGATGATGAAACCTGCATATGATGCGGTGCAAACCTATCTGGCTCACTATGCAAATACACATTCTACTGTACATACTTCGGCGAAGATTACTTCGTCGACCATGACATGGGCACACAATCGGGTGCTCGATTTTATAGGCGCTGATAAAAACGAATATCTTTGCACTTTTATTGGTAACGGTACTACTGCTGCCGCTAATCGTGTCGCTGAAGGTTTATCAACGCTACGGCCGGAAAAAGATGTGGTACTTATCTCATCAATGGAGCACCACTCTAACGACCTACCACACCGCGCTTATTCAAAAACGGTGGCGCATATTCCTCTGACCGGATCAGGCCAATTATCAGGGCAAATTTGTATCAAAAGCCTGGAAGATTTGTTTGAGCAACATAAAAACAAGGTCAATTATGTTGCCATTACCGGCGTTAGTAATGTCACTGGAATCATTAATCCTATTCATGAGATAGCAGTATTAGCCCATCGATATGATGCTTATCTCATTGTTGATGGTGCACAAATGGTTGCGCATGTGCCCGTCGACCTGAATTCCGCAGACATCGATTTTTTTCTTTTTTCTGGCCACAAAGTTTATGCGCCGGGTTCTCCGGGTGTATTAATCGGCAAACGTTCAATCATTAGCGCCATGCAACCTTCACAATTTGGTGGCGGAATGGTTGGCTCCGTTTCCAAGTGGGGATATGTGTTATCCGATGACCCACTTGAGCGAGAACACGCAGGTACGCCAAACATTCCTGGCGCCATCATGTTAGCCTGTGTACTGGAAAGCCTCTCGCGTGTTGGTATGCAAACTATTTTTAAACAAGAGAGACATCTTGTAAAAAATGCGTTAGAAAAGCTCTCAAACTGTCGCACGATTATCATTTATGGTGAACAAAAATCACAACGCGTTGCCAGCATTGCGTTTAATCTCAAGGGAATCGGCCACGGTCTTGTTGCTGCTATCCTCAATGATTATCACGGTATCGCTGTACGCAACCAATGCTTTTGTGCTCACCCGTATGTTCAAGAAATGTTAACCGAAGAATTTGAAGAGCTAGCTTGCGAAAACCTGGATAATGACGCTTTGGAAGAACTTATACAAGATCGTCGTGGAATGGTGCGCGCAAGTTTTGGGCTTTATACAACAGAAGAAGATATTAACGAACTGACTAAAGCGCTTATCGATATCGAAGACAATATTGATACTTACCATAAACACTATAACAAACAGAAAGACGGAAGTTACAACCATAAAACGTTTGATTCATCAGCAAACCAATCTTTTAATATTCTAGATGAGTTGGATAAGGCACTAAAGATTTGTGAAAAATCGAAGTAATTATAAAAAACTCGCTGGAGAGTCTATCCATACATTTATTACTGCAAATATGATGATCATTGTATCGCCAACAGCAACCAGATCGTACGACCAGCTTAGTTGGGGGGATAAAACAAAACCTAAACATATTTACAAACTAGCACGCGTATTTTTAATAGCGTTATAATACATAACCCTGATTGCCAAGTTATCATTATTCTATAAAAAGCAGTTCCCTCCACTAGAGAGTTTAGCTTAAGTACTTGCAGTCACATGAATATGAAGATTATTATTTAAATATGGAAGAATTTATGAGTACAGCAAGATGTATTCTGGCGAAAAACTAAACAGTATAACGCACTTAATTGGCGCTGTTTTAGCGTTGATGGGCTTTGGTGCATTGCTTGCGGTTAGTATTTCAGAACACAATCCAATTTTAATTTTTAGTTTTTCCGTCTTTGGTCTTACTCTCGTTGTGTTGTATACCATGTCCACCCTATACCACAGCTTCCATCCACCAAAACTTAAAAATATTTTCCAGAAACTTGATCATGTATCGATCTATTTATTGATCGCAGGAACATACACACCCTATATGCTCGTATCGTTAGGCGATGGCAATGGGCCTTTACTGCTTTTACTAGTATGGAGCCTTGCTATCATTGGAATTCTGTTGGATTTGTATTTGCCAAAACGGAATCAGCTACTACAGGTTTCAATCTACTTATTAATGGGCTGGGCTTGCTCTCTCGATTTTTCAGGTTTACTTGCAGCAATACCGACGCCTGGTATGGTTTTGTTAACCGCTGGAGGAATCGTTTATACCATTGGTGTTGTATTTTATGTGCTAGACAATTTAAACAAACTCGCCCACGCTCACGGCATTTGGCATCTTTTTGTTTTATTAGGTTCTACTTTTCATTTTATTTCTATCATTGCATATGTACGATAGTTATTCGTAGTTACAAATGTGATTGCATACACATGCTTTTGGGAAGTTTAATATCTCATTCATATGGCAACACGATGGTAAAGGTGGTTCCACTATTTGCATCTGATTTAAAACCAATGGTGCCTCCCATTTTTTCAACAAATGCCTTGCTAATACTGAGCCCCAAACCAGTTCCACCTTTTTTACGGCTGGCTGATGAATCTACCTGAGTAAACTTAGCAAATATTTTTTCACGAAATGCTACCGGAATACCTGGGCCATTGTCATGGATTGAGATTCTTGCTTTATTATTTTCAATGTCAGCATAAATGGAAACCACATCGTTTTCTGGTGAAAATTTACATGCATTTGAAATCAGGTTGGCCATTATTTGATAGAATCGATCAGGATCTACTCGCAAAATTGCATCAGTATTTTTATTATCATAAACCAACTTTACTTTATGTTGTTCTGCATATCCCACGTTATTTTCGAAGCTTTTTTCCAGCAACTCAGACAAATCCATATCCTTAAATAAAAATTTCATCTTCCCTGACATGATCTTATCCATATCCAAAATATCATTGATAATGGCGATAAGTTGATTAGCATTTCGATGGGCAATGCCAATTAAATTAAGTGAATCCTCGTTAACATCACCAGTTACTCCGTTTTCAACAAGGCTTAATGAGCCAACAATTGAAGTAAGTGGTGTACGAAGTTCATGACTCACAGTCGAAATGAATTCGTTTTTCATATGATCAATTTTTCTTCGATCACTGATATCTCGAACAATTGCAACGAATCGAGGCATCTCGTTGTCAATAGAAATGAATTGTAAGAATATCTCAACGGGTATTTTTGTTCCGTCTTTATGCTGGTGTACAGTTTCGAACTTTAGCGATTCTTTATCTCCGATCAAAAGCGGTGCAATTAGTGCCCTAAAGTTCTTCTCATCAATTTCTGGTTTTATGTCCACTGGAGTCATTTGCAATAACTCATCAATCGAGTATCCTACCTGATCGATTGCACCTTGATTGGCGTAAAAAAAATGTAGAGCGCCCGGTTCAAACATAAAAACACAATCAAGCGTATGATCTAATGTCTGTTTAAATTGTTTAAGATTTAGCTCAATCTCTTTTCTTGAAGTGATATCTTCTAGAAACATGAGAATCTGAAAAGGGTTTTCATCTTCATCACGTATTAGCGAAATAGTAAGACTAGCCCAATTTACCTCTTTAGCTCTGCTTCTGAATTGACATTCCAAATTAAAATGATTGCGTTTACCTGCTGCTATTTCAGAAAAAATATCTTTGTGATTGTACGAGCTGTACTCATCCAATAATGACAGATAATTTATTCGAGCAAGCTCGTCCTCTTCATCTGAAATAATCTGATGAAGCGCATCATTGCTTAGGATCAATGAACCATCCAGGTTCATGAGTGCTGCACCAAAAGGAACAGATCGAAATGTTGCATGGAAGCGTTTTTCACTTTCGTTAAATGCTCTTTCTACTGCTTTTCTCTTTTCATCACCTCGATAAGCATATAATACATTTGAGCACGACTTAATTAGCGGATCAATGAACTGAAGAAGCTCTTCATCATACCCACCAATGCGATTTGCTATCCCCACCATTCCAATAAATTCACCACCATGATAGATTGGGATTCCGGAAAATGCATTTAGACTGGGGTGGCCATCAGGAATACCTCCCGCATATTTATCTTCACTCGGCGAGTTAGAGATTAGCGTTTTTCCAGTCCGCAATACTCTGCCGAACAATGTATCAAGATTATAAAATTCCAAGCCACTCGGGGCATTATCTTCGTAAAATTTTTGAGTCTCTTCATTCCACGCAATATTTGTTATTGCTTGTGATTTTAAATACGGCATACCCTCATTGGTATAATTAATTTCCCCGATGAAGCCATATTTACTACCACTAATTTCAAGTAGATCCGTCAGCAAATCATCAAATAATGTCTTTGCACTAACGTTGTCGATAAAATGATCATGCACTCGTCCTATCGCAGATAATAATCGATTCTTTTGGAGAATATTTTTTTCATATATTTGCATTTCCAACTCTAGCCCAAGCCAGTTAGCCATGAGTTGAATAAATTCTAAATCATCATCGTTAAACTTTGTGTTTACCTGACGTTGGCTGAAGAATGTAAGTGTACCGAATATTTTACCGCTTTGATAAACCGTAGTCCCAATAAATGATGCGACGTGAAATTTTTCGAAAGACGGTTTTGATTTCCAATCAGATTTACTCACCTCGGAGTTTGAAATAGGCCCATCAGAATTTATGACATATTCACAAAAAGTATCTTGTAGAGTAATCTTCGTTTCTGAAGGAAAGCTATTATCTAAAGAAATAGATCTAACAATATGGTATTCCCCATTTTCAATATGGGACAATATACCAACGTTCAGATCGAATGCATTCACCCCAAGTGTTAAAATATTGTTCACTTTTTCATCAAAGCTTAATGTATGGGATGCCGTGATTTTCCGTAGCTTTTGTAGTCTTTGATTAGTGTCAATGAGTTTGTCGTACATAATTACAACTATTTCCTTCATCTATCCCTTTGGTTGTTTGCGTGTTCAATATCGGCAATTTAGTAACTCGTCTTAACTTTGTTAGAATAGAGGAGTTTTTAGAGAAAAAAACGCTGCGATATAGCTGTAAAAAATGAAATTAGACTTAGGAATACAAACCACTCTTTATAGGTAGGAGGAGCCGAAATTACTACAATCAACTCTTTTGGAGGGCTATTAACATCGATAGCCTCTACCATTTTTTCCACAAATCTATCAACCATAGAGTTTATATAGTTAGGAATTGAACGTTTTTCACGTATTTTATTATTTTCACGTGGTGCATTACTGGAGGAAATATCTAAGGTGAGAATAATTCGTGCTATCAATTTTTCCCGATTTAATCCCAGCTTTGAAAACGGATACGAAAAATAATACAGGCCACAAATCAGCTCGTCCTTTGGTGTTAATTTCAATAATGTTGTTACACCTAATACCAACACACAAAGTGCAGAAATCCTGAGTGAAGCTAAAATAAAACCTTCATATGTTGGAGACAATTCATCCAAAATAGGAATAATCAGTTCTCCAGGCGTGAACCATATATAGATGATAGAGATAGATATGAAAAATATTTTCATTCGCCGCAACATTCCAAAACTCGTTTCATCAGGAAAGGTTTTGGTCATCACCCAAACGACCAATAATAATCCTAAACCAGCAATAATTATTTCAAAAACTCCAGCCGAAACAAAGGCGGCAAATACAACAAAACAAAGTATTTTTATGAGAGGATGCACGAATTAACCAGATTAGATTATGAGTGATTTATTATTATAGCTCGGTAATTTTGAGTTCATTACAATGAGAAGAAATAAGGTGGTTTTTCTGTAATTTACTGAGTTTTTTAATTGCAAATTCACGTTTTGTTGCTGAGCTACGATCATGGCCACTCTCTTGATATACCAACAGCATAGGTTCCCGGCCCCTAAAGTATTTTGCACCTCTGTTTGAGGCGTGTTGAAGAAAGCGTTTCTCAATATTAGTCGTTATGCCCGTGTAAAGAGTATTATCATTACATAGAATTATATATACCATCCAATCCATTATTTAATTCGTTGTGATCTTTAACTCAGCCTTGAATGCCTTTAATTTTTTCTCTTCAGCAACGACGAGCTCCCTCTCTAATATATTTTGAAAATTACGGATACGTTGAACATACCTTACAGGCTCTTTTCCTCGAGCATAACCATATTTAAGTTTTTTGTAGTATTTTTTCTGCGATAACAAAGGCAATACAGTTTCTAGATCATGCCACTTATTTGGATCTTTTCCCTGCTCTCTAGCTAACTGCCTAGCATCATAAATATGCCCCATGCCAACATTATATGCTGCTAACGCAAACCATGTTCGATCTGGCTCTAATATTTCCTCAGGTAATCGATTCATTAGGTGTCGCAGATATTTTGCACCACCCTTAATACTTTGTTGAGGATTAAGTCGACTATCAACACCCATTTCTTTTGCAGTTACCAACGTTAACATCATGATACCCCGTACACCGGTAGGGCTTTTCGCTTTCGCACGCCAATGCGATTCTTGGTACGACTGCGCTGCTAGCAAAGACCATGGCAAATCAAATTCATTTGCCGCTTGCTTAAAATGTTCTGTATATCTTGGAAGTCGCTTTTTAATTCTTCGATTAAAACGACTGAGATCCACATAGTCAAATAACTCGACAAAGCCATAGTGTTTGTTCAAAATCGATGCTAATTCGCCTTTTCTCACAAGGTGGCCAAACCAATTTTTTACCTCATTGTTTAATCCAAGTGCACTTTTTTGCATTAACCAGGAAATATTTTCAGCTTCTGAGAGATTAAAAGCTATCAATAACTCAGGATAATAACGACGATTTATATCAACAATATTTGAATCGGCAACAGTACATTCAATTTCTTTTAACCAGACTTTCTCTAACAAACCTTCTGTATCAAGGTTACTTGATTCTTGCCAAGATAATTCCGCTACTTGAGTTTTATATTTATTCAAAGTTTCAACATAGCTCGCCCCGGCCGTCACCCATAAATCAACGCCAACAAGCTCTTCAATTGAATCTGGCATATCCATACCACGACGACACACAACCTGTTGTTCCACAGGTTGATAACTTGGTCCAAACAAGAAGTCTTTTGCTCTATTTTCTGTTTGGGTTAATCCAGCAGCTGCGATATGGCCTTCATCATTAGCCAGGGCTCTTATAATATCTGCCGTGTTATCTTTAACTACGACGCGGTAATTGACATTAAGATGCGTCGCAAACTGTTTTATTAAATCATGTTCAACACCATCGGGGCCATGCTTCCCTTCGTAGTAAGTTGTGGGAGCATTTCGCGTCAAAACGACAAGCTCATTGTTCTGTCGAATTTGCTCAAGATATGAATATTTTGGCTTATTAATTTCTATATCAGTAAAAGCAAATAATCCTAATACGCTCAGAAGAAGAACTAAGGTTCCGGCAATAATAAAACTCGTTTTCCGGTTCATAAAACACCTATAGCCATTAAAAATAAGCTGTTTAAGTAAAGATTATATACTGGAGCGGATACTGAGAAACAACAAATAAAAATATCACCAATAGGTAAAAACAAGAGAGTTGAAGATAAAGTGTTACATGTGGGAAAAATTTCAGCTTATTGCTATTTTTATCCACAATACGCCAAGTTCTTCCTTTAAGCTTGCGGATAGACCGGCTCAATAACCAGCCCCCCCAAAATAATGCGCTGACCATCAACCAAAGCATTGTGGCCAAAAAAATAAATTGAGATATAAGCTTTTGATCATGAGCCCATGTAAGATTTATGTAATCAGGCACTTTTGCACCACTATGAATAAGCTGAGGGAAAGTGGCTACAACGCCCCCAGCCATTATCAAAAGTGCAACAAACATCAGCACCCAATAAAATATCTTCTTATTTCTGGACAATGCTACTTTTGTCGATTTATCTACTCGTGGATTCACTGAAATAACCGCCAAGACAAAAATACTCCTGAAAAGGGCAAGCACTTGGAAATATGACATTGTTGCATAAATTAAATTGAAAAACTCCTCCTTTAAGCGTCACATATATCCCAATTTCACGTATTAATTTGAATACATGCTAAACTTAATGACATAACATCGCTTCAACGTTGTATTTTCATAGATAAAAAATAATAAACGCATCATTTACATACATCTGCTGGGGAAATCTACCACTATGAACAAAATCGAAGATAGACTGGAAGACTGGCTATTTAAGAGCCGCTGGTTGTTAGCACCTTTTTACGGTGGGCTTGTAGCGGGAATTGTTGTTTTATTGATCAAATTTACCCAGGAATTCATTGCATTTATTCCAGGAGTGCTAGACGCCAGCATAAAAGACGTCATGATGCAGTTATTGTTACTCGTAGATCTAACGCTACTCTCCAATTTACTACTAATTATTGTTTTTTCTGGATACGAAACCTTTGTCTCTAAAATAAACAATCTAGAACATGAAGATCGGCCGAGCTGGATGGGGCATGTTGATTTCTCACAGTTAAAGATAAAGCTATTTGGCTCTATTGTTGCGATTTCTGGCATCGAACTACTCAAAGCATTCATGATGGTTGAGAAATATACAGATAGAGAATTAGGTTGGTTAGTCGGCATTCATCTTACCTTTATTGTTTCTGGTTTATTATTCGCCGTTATGGATAAAATATCTGCTACTGCCAAGAAAACCGAGGTTGAAGCTCATATTGTTGAAGCTCATACACAAATAGAGCACTCCTCTTCAAGCCACTTGGAAGAAACAAAGAGACCTTCTGAGTAAAAAAGAACATTTGTTTTAGGCCTCAAAGGGTGAAATTGAACACAGGGAATGGATTCCCGACTATATCAAATGAGAAGCGGTAAATTCCCATTTATTACATTTTTAGTGATTCATTTTTCAACTGGCCCCAGTTTGTTTAATTCCTTGTCATGCATAGCTACTAACAATAGCTCTCCGCTATCGTCTATGCGAAACTGTCCATATTGTGCTGATTCATAGTATTTACTATGACCTTCCTGAAAGAAAAAGGCGTTAGTAGCAAACTTCACTGACCCATTTCTTATACGGTAGCGCAAAAGAATTTCATTGCGAGATAAAGCTTGATCTTTGTAAAGAAATTTAAAAGTAACAATATTTCGATCATCCAGACTTACCACCACATATCCATCTGATGCATCAACACTATTCCGAAAATGTTGTTCGTTTTTCTGGGGGAAAGCTTCATCTATATCATTAGCGAGGTTGAAACGCAGCGCCATGTAATCACCTTGCATTAATGAACGTGGGTCCACCGGCGCAAGCTCGAGAAAAATAATCCTTCCATCGGTTAAGTGTTTTTCCTTAGTATAGATTGACCAGTTTAGGATACCCAAAATGATCACCAAGAAGACCAGCGCAAGCTTTCTAACCATTTTCCGTTGCCTTTTCGCTTGGATTAAAACTTAACACTAACCAGCGTACAATCAACACAACTAAGCCAATGATGAAAAGAGTTTGAGACTTGGCTAGCAAGGTCGCATCGAGTAAATAATAATAGGAAGAGATATAAAAAATCAGGGACATAATACCTAAACTCAGGAGCATTCGATTGCTTCCTGCAAAACCTAATAATATTATTACCATTCCCACAGTAATACCTGGTGCTTCCAAAGACACTATGGCGATGAAAAAGGTTCCTAGCAAAACGATAACTGAATGACGTGACAAAATAGTTTGACCATGACGTAGCAATAACTGCCAGACCACATAAAGTGCAACTGACCCAGCAAGTACTTCATCCACCCAAGGCTGCCCCCATAATTCTATCTGAAGGTGGTCAGCTTGCCAGACAAGTATTCCGTAACCAAAATAATCCGCTCCCTTTATTTGAATCAGCGCTAATACTAGGCCATAGCCAATGGCTTGTATCTTTTTAATTTGTCGTGGATATCGGAATTCGTTGAGCCAAATCCAGGCAACAAGAAACAAAACAATACTGCTAAATAAATAGGGCATGCCAATAAAAGTCAGGGACATAAATAAAGCATAGGTAGCGAAAAATGACGAAAATACTCGATGAATAAAATTAGGCATAATAATGACTAACATTATCTGTAACAAGCTTATCAGAATCCATATCATGGATTCACTATTTGTCGAAATATCAAATATAGCCATGACAATCAAGGCCTGGCCCGCCAAGCTAACAGCAAGTGCCAAGTGTTCAAAAAATTCATTTTTCGGCATGCGCAATATAGAAAAAGCACCAACAATCATCACACTCCCAGTGATGAATGAAGCGGTACTGCTTTCCATTAGGAACTGAATACCCAAGCTAACAAATCCAAGTAAGAATATTGCAGCGAGCCATCCAGAAAAAGCTAACAGAAGTTTCACAAACCAAGGAGAATCAAGCTTCGGCAATTCCGGTGTTTGGCCCTCAACCACACCAGCCTGAACTAACGTCGCCCACAACTGTTTGGCTTGTTGGCTCATGAATGCCACTCCTGGTAAACATTTCTAAGCCAGACTGCCGCACCCGCACCCAAGCCAATAACCATGAAAAAGAGGATCAGAAAACTGCCTGCGGACCAATCATTCAACATCTGCTTTGACATAAGTGTTATCAAAACCACAATACCCGACAGACAACCACCAGCAAGCATAAATAGATCGGTCTTTATTCTTCGATAAAAATAATACAATACGCTTAACCAAATCATCCATACTAGTCCTGATAAAAAATTGCTGCCAACAGGATCAAAAATAGCATGCAATACCAACCAAGTGATTGGAACACCACTGCTTACTGCCAATAAACGAATAGCCCAGTACTTCGCTAACCAGCGCCATGTTTTTGATAAATATTCCCAGGTGGCGAGTGCAAGCGTGTTAAAGAAAAACAACAACCACAGTATTTCTGTATCAGAATCGACCAACAACAAAAATATACCACCGAAGGTCTGATGATATAAAATGATGGAAAGATTAATGAGCACGATCCAGATTACCCAGATGACAGCGAAGCGCGCAATCATCGCCCACGGTAACATCATCAATGCCCAGTTAAAAAACAACTGCCAAGTATCAGCTCCGGTCTGATAGGTTTGACCATATAAGGCCAGCAAAACTCCCAGAAAAATAGTCGCCACAACTAACGATATTTTGCCAGAGACTTTTGTCTCACCCTGTTTCCAAAAAACAATAATTGCAAGGACCATGAATAGTTCCACTAGGCCAAATTTTGCTAAACGCCCAATATCGGACCAGTTGTAAGCAATAAAAAATAAGCCTGAGAATGCTAACGCTAAGCCACCAACCCACAATAAGAGATGATCGATAAAAGTTTGCCAAGCTTTACCGTTGGGAAATATATTTGCTACAGCAAGGGCATCACTAGTCTTCTCCGGTGGGATAGCCTGTTGTTCGATAAGCTCAATAATTTGTTTGCGAGGTGATATCATAGTTTCGTTTAAGTTGACTGATTTTTTATAAGCACGATGAACATCTCTCATTTACGATAATCTCAGAAAAAGCAGAAATTTTTTTCGCCGGATTTTTTGGCCGAAATAGTGAAGTAAAGTAGTGCATAACATAATTAGTTTAAAGATTTATTCTCCTTATCTATTGATCCGAAATTCCACATAAAAATACAATTGAATTTCAGCTTCCTGGAAGAAATAGCACTAACCTATAATATTTGACGCAACACCCAGCACCTTTAAAAAATGAGGACAAATTATATTAATTTAATCATTGCAAAAGTAATCGTAAACAGCTGATTGTGACACACTGTAATTATCGAATAAGAGATGTGCTTAGCTATAAATATTTCAATCAGATAATTGATTTGCGGGGGAGTTTAGCTTCCATCACACAAGGAATATTTTATGAGAAGTACCCCGCTTTTTTAAATTCTGAAAGCGAAATGTAGAAAGTGAAATCCAGATGTCCATCATCCATCATCCATCATATAAAAGTCTTAGCAATGGAATATATGGACGCTATTTTTTTTTAGTGACATTTTCTTTTGGTTCTTCTGCTGATTTTTTACGATTTCGCATAAATAAATAAATCACTACTAAAGCTACTACCCCATAACCAACTCCGACCAACAATCCCCAATCAAACCATGGCCGCTCAAATCCACTTCTCACACCCATGAATGGAAAAGATAACAACACAGCACCAATGAATAAACCAACAACTAATATAATTGACCAATAAGGTATACGTAGTGGAGGCTCTTCTTTGCTTTGAAGCATTTCCCAGTCCTCCAATCCTCGCTTGGGTCTATCTTCATTACTCTTATTAATATCCGTATTTTGCTTATCTGTTTCATTATCTATAGGCATTGAATTAAACCTGCTGTGTTATTTGATTGCTGATCTGAACCCGCAGTGATTAGGATAATAAGAATAGATAATGCGTACTGCCTAGTCAAGAAAGCTCAATATTTATCCAGGCCTGTCTAATATCAAATACTAAATGTCATACAGAGATTGAAAAGAAGCACTCGCTATTCCAACATATTTAATTTCTCAAGTGTAGCGCCTCACTCAGATTACGATTACCGTAAAAACAAGCTAGTAATATGAAGCATTATAAAATCACTGTTATCAATTTACCGATCAATTTACACTCAATAGAGAAGCTGTAAAAAGTTGCAATTTATCGCATTTGCCTTTAAATTGCATATATTGGTATTTTGTAATTACCACAAAAATCAGAGTTTTTAATAAAATACGAGACTTGGAATTAGAAGGATATTTACACAATGTTACTCAGCGATACAAATTTTTACGTTAACCTCATTCTTTTTGCTTTTTCTGTGGGATCTATGGCGCTTGTTCTTTATTGGGCTGGAACAATCGACAACGATATTGAAAACAATCCTGACTCTAAATAATAGCTAAAACTAATTCTTCATGACTAAAATGCTATCAAATCCCTGAGGATTGGTAGCATTTTTTCACTTTATTCCATAAGCTCATTAGGGCTTTAGTTACTTATTCACATCATCTAGCATTCTCTTTAACCACTCTTATTTAATCCTAGAAAAAGCCATTGACACGAAATATACCTCAATAAATTGTGTTTTATATTTCATCATTCTGCTTTGCACACGTTTTACCTTGATGTCGCCATTAAAAATATATCTATAGTTTCGTTTTTTTAACGAGTTGAGCAATTATCAACCTAGGAAGCAGCTGGACGTGGTTAGAGAGTCTATTGCGTTATTGGCAGATCGAATCGTTTTGAGAGTGTGTTTTGAAATGACGAACGGCAGCTTTTCTGCTGCCATCCATTATAATTTTATACCCTAGTAACACTTAACTTTAAAGTGCCGATAGGTGCGAATTGAAATCAATCCAATACGAACATTTCAACGCGACGATTCTTTGCACGACCAGAGTCCGTCTCGTTATCAGCAATTGGCTTGGTAGCACCTGCGCCTCTAATAATTAGTCTAGACTCTACAATACCTTGCTCAAGAAAATATGTTTGCACTTTTTTAGCTCGCTCAATCGAAAGTCTGTTGTTTACGGCTGCTGGTCCAATATTATCAGTGTGACCAACAATTTCAATTTTTTCACTAGGATGTTGTTTAAGGCGGTTGGCAATCTCAGTTAGTGTTTGCTGTGTTTCTTCACTTAAGCCAGTTGATCCAAAATTAAAATTATAATCCCGTGTTTCCACAATTTGACTTAATGCACAGCCATCTTGTCCAACTGATGTAGTTTTGCCAGTATTTGCACATAAATCTCTAACATCTGCAATACCATCATTATCAATATCCGGCTCACAACCTGTTGCATCCACAATTGATCCAGAACTGGTACCGCTACACTTGTCAAGGTAATCAGCGATTCCGTCACCGTCAATATCGGTCGGGCAACCCATGGAATCGATAGCAACATTTCTCGGCGTGTCATTACAATGATCAAGATTGTCAGGGATCCCATCATTGTCCAGATCTCTGACTTTAACAACTACTGGTACTGGCTCAACTTTTTTAATTTCTTCTTTAGGTTCTATAGCTTCTACTACAACAGGTACTGCGAGTGCCGCTAAAGGCGCTGCTTGTTTCGCCTTACTACCCAAAGGAATAACTAATGAAAGATTCACTAAAAAGTCGCCAAAACGATCTTCTTTTGGAATACTATTGTCATCATTATCAACACGGAAACGTGCATCACCACGCAGACTTATTCCGTAGTCATTTAATACTTTCATTGCTCCCAGTCCAATCTGTCCCATTAAATTGGTATTACGTTCGCTATTAACTTTGGTATTTAGAGCTCCGATTCCCACCAAGCCATAAGGTGAGAAACTTGCGTTCCTGTTAAAAAAATATAGGCCGTCCAATGACATGCCAGTTTGTTTATAGGATGAATTACTATTATTTGAATCCAGGCTATCATAAACACCGTTTAGTTCCAGATTCCAATGCTTAGATAAAGGTTTACCCACACCTAGTCCAAAACCAAAGTCATCATCGGCATTTCGGTCATTATCCGCAATGATATATGACAAAGAAGGAGTAACATACCATCTATCATCGAACTCATTAGCAGCAAACGATTGACTTTGAGCAAGTGCGCCAAACGCAAATAATATTGATACAAAAGTGTACTTAGTTTTCACAGTTAAGATCCTCATTTGTTGATGTATTGAAGGATAGAGGTTAATTGACGACTTTTATAGGGCTTCTAATTCGAATTTACAAATATTTACACTTTTACTCAGGAATTAAAATATACCCAAAGTCACGGAAAATTTAGTGAATGTTTTGACTTGTTAGCTTTTCGCTCTCTTTAACGTTCCACTCACTATCGAATAGTGTGAATTAATCGTGGCGCTATCTTTCATAGTGTATTAACGGTGGAATAGTCATTATTGCACGCCTGTGAAAATCTATCTCAGAGGGAAGCAGGTTCAGTGGCTTTTTTATGTTTACATTGCTTCGAATGTTTCAAGTAACAGCATTTGTTAATCTCATTTCCAACGTTCCTGAGCCCAGGATTTTTGTTGATCCTTTGTCAGAAAACTCCAAGCAATGAGCCGACTTATCTTTTGCCCTTGGCTCATTTTAATGACTTCAATTTGATTCACCCCTAGTTGTGTTAATCGTTTTTTTAACGGGCGAATATTTTCGCTTTTAGAAATCAAGCTGGTAAACCAACAAACTTGCTGAGAATAATTTAAACTTTCTTTAGCCATTTTTTTTAAGAAACCAATTTCTCCACCAGGACACCAAAGCTCTGCCTTCTGACCACCAAAATTGAGTTTGACCGAACTTTTGCTCAACTTACCCTTACTGAGATTCCGTAGTTTACGTTGACTACTGGCTTGCGCCTCTGACATTGATGAATGAAATGGAGGGTTGCATAATGTGAGATCAAATCGATCTTTATCTTTAATAATTCCTTTAAAGATCGCTTTCTTGTCATTTTGCAATGTCAACATAATGAGCTTACTTAAACACGCATTGGATTCCACAATCAAGCTAGCCGCTTTAATTGAAACTGGATCAATATCTGTCGCAATAAACTGCCAGCCATAACTTTGGCTGCCAATAATGGGGTAAATACAATTAGCACCGGTGCCTATATCCAGCACTTTAACTTTTTTACCTAAAGGTATTTCACCTTCACAACAAGTAGCCAGAAGGTCAGCGAGATAATGAATGTAATCCGCACGCCCAGGGATAGGTGGACAAAGATAACCTGCAGGAATATTCCAGTTTGTGACATGATAATAATGCGCTAGCAAAGCTCTATTCAAACAAAGCACTGCTTTGTCATCACTAAAGTCTATGGTTTTATCCCCTTTAGGGTTTGCTTTGAAATAAGTTTTTAACTCAGGACAAGCTTTACTGAGAGCAACGAAATCATAACGCCCCTTGTGAGGGTTTCTTGGGTGAAGCACTTTTTGCTTTATTAGTTCTCCCTTGTGTTGGCCTGCCATACTTTCATTGAATCCCAGTTAAACAAGATATTAATAAATCGGAAATAAAGGATACCTGCTGAATTATACACGCTGTAAATATGTCCTTATAAGCTTGACGGCAGCATCCATGCTGCCAACAGTATAACCGATATCTTTCGATAAACCAAGTGCTTCTTTAGTTTATCAAGATGCGTATGAAAATCAGCAATGGAAGAAATATAATCATAATATCGAGCCCCCGATAATATTCAGAGAATTGGTAAAATTGTAGTATGGGGAACCAACCCGAATATTTTATGAATTATCCGGGTCAAGAGTATCTATGCGAATTATTTTATAAAACAGCTTTTTCTCCAACGATGCGCATATCTCTCGGTTCTCTTAGTTTAAATTCAGCCGGTGCTTGGTGAATATTACATAAACCTGCGTTACTCATGAGTTTACCTAAGCTATTCGGCGTATATCCCCATCGATGATTCATCAGTGGATCTTTCCATGCTGGGTCACCGTAAAAAACCCACATAGTTCGTTGTCCTTCCGGGCCTTCACCAGAAGCAACATCTGGATTTTTTAGAAATTCTTCACAAGCAGAGATCAAATTGGGACACTCTAGAATTAGCTTGCCACCAGGTTTTAACACTCTAATCCACTCATTCAGTATGTCATCCACTTCCCATCGCCAAAAATGCTCAATGACGTGGACACTTAATACTTCGTCTACACTATTTGATTCGATCATAGACAGATTATGAAGATCGCATAGAATATCCGGTTTTTTTCCCTTCCGACTTTCTGCCACATCGATGTTAATATAGCCGGGTAGAATTTTGTCTCCGCAACCTAAGTTCAATTTTTTAGAACTGACTTCTGCTTGAATTGATGTGCGGGGAGTATTTTTAATCAGATTTAGAAATATTGATTCCCATTGTTGGCCAATTTTTTTAGGGTTGAAATTATCTGCAACATATTTTTGACCTTTTTCGATACGCTCTCGTGTTAATTGGGGATTATTTACACACCATAAAATTCCTTCAAGAATATTTTCCGTCAACACTGCAGTGTCAATAAACTCAAGATAGGAAGGTAGAGGATATGCAACCACCATTTTCCCAGCATACAGCGATTCGGTTAATCGATTATTACTCTTAAGTAGTTTTGATTCATTGTCATTACTCGGTATAACAACAAGGTCGGTATTTTTTAGCGCTTCCCATACAGAATCAATTGACCAATTAGAGAAATGGACATTAATCTTTCCCTTCTGAGCTGCATTGTATTGATCAAATATTTCGCCCATATTTTTATTTACATCTAGAGATATCACATGTAAATCGAGCGAAATTGGCATTGTCGAAACCGAAATTTCTCTAAGCAATTGGTCTAAAGTATCGAAGTTTGTCGGTTGCCCGAACCACAAGAGTTTTAATGGAACAGATGGAGAAAACTCTGGATGATAAGATATGCCTTCTATGGGATCTGGAATAATTTCGATGCAGGCTGAAGTATGTTGATTGACAATTGTTGCCAACTGAGGCGTTGCTGTTGTCACCATATCTGCCATGCTTAGGACTTTTTCAACAAACTTCTTTTCCAAATTGGATGAAAAAGGATTGTCGCAAAAATCTATTATAATGAGTTTTCCTAAAGCTTTAGCTTTCTCTGCAACACTCGCACACTGATCATTAAATATTTTTGAAAAAACGACAATATCTGCAGTATTAATTTCATTATCTATATTGATATTTTCTTTTTTATCAATCACTACAACATTGATATTATATCCTACTTCAATTAAGGCATAGGCGGGAATCAAACAACGATAACGAGCGCTTGCTAGTGGAGATGTGTACCGCCCATTTTTTTCTACAAGTTTGTTAGTGATGACCCAAGTAATATTCATTTATGTCATTCCATTTAGTACATTTCAATAGCCATGGATTATAATCGCATGTAGTAAATCACTGCTGATTTCGATTTTAACTTTTAACCTTAATTAATCAGTTGACTCACGATTTATAGCACAATCATTTGATTTGCTTAGCTATATGAAAAGTATTTGATTCACCAACCAGGTGAACGCAAAACTTTTCATTACGCTAATCAAACCAACTGTTTGCAATCTAAAATATGCAAATATTAATCCTAATTACAGTATGAGTTATTACAGACAAGTGGTTTATACTTCTTACCGTGTAAAGTTGTCATTCGCAGTTTATTTTTGCTAGAGTTGAAAAGACCAGAAATGGCCGTTGCTTATAGTTGAAAAAACATGACCAACATTAGATCAAAAATACGGTATGCCCGTAGAACGATGTGTACGACAAAATCTGACTATCCATTGGTTACGTCTATTACTACATCCTTCTTAGTAACTGATGAGAGCCACTTTCAATCCCATGAAAAGTAGCAGTTCAGCGAATACAGTTCGTGCAAGATTTACTGATATTCTAACTAAATATATTGGTCTAGTAACAACATTAATCATTGGTTTTATTTTATCCATATCCGTTTTTTTTCTGGCACAAAGCTGGGAAGAATCAGAAACCCAGCGTTTATTTGATTCCAGCGCGCAAAACCGCTTGGCCACGCTACAGACCGATATTATCCGCCACCAGGAAATGGTCAAATCCATAGCAGACCTGTTTTCCTCTTCACAAAACAACGTTAGCCGCAAGGAGTTTCATGCCTTCGTACAGCGAGCCTTGTCCCGTCAAGTGAGCATTCATGGATTAGGATGGAATCCTTTGGTTAAGCATTCCGAACGAGAACAATATACAAAAAAAGCACATCAGGAAGGATTTAGCGATTTCCAAATCACAGATTTAGACTCCAACGGTAAAAAAGTAAAAGCTGCGAATCATGATGACTATGTTGTTGTCTATTACTTAGCCCCTCATGCCGGAAATGAAGAAGCAATGGGCTTTAATATCGCTTCGCACCCAGGGCGACTGGAAGCCATACAACAAGCACGCGATTCGGGGAAAGCTGCTATTACCGAAAGGATAAAGTTAGTTCAGGAACAGGGAGATTCCTTTGCTTATCTTATATTTGTCGCAGTCTACCAATCAGGTCTAGTTCCAAATACCATCGCTGAGAGGCGTAAAGAATTTGCTGGACTCGCAGCTGGGGTATTTCGTTTCAATGATTGGTTGCCATTTGCGATGAAGGATATGCCGCCTGTTGGTATGGATGTCTTGATACTGGATCAATCTGCGCCCATTGATAAACAGTTTCTTCATTTTCATTCCTCTCGAACACGAGATGAAGTCTTCCAGCCAACACCACAAGACCTCAAAAAAGCTGAAAATAGCCTCCATTGGCAAACCACAGTTAACATGATGGGCCGCGATTGGTCATTTCTATTCATACCTGCACCTGCATTCTTTGAGAAACACCGGGCGTGGTTTCCTTGGTCAGTACTCGTGGCAGGACTGTCATTTATGGTCTTACTGACACTTTTTCAGTTCACTAGAACTCGACATACGGCCAGAATGACAAGTACACACGTTGAATTGCTCCGCGAAATCACTGAACGTAAAACAATGCATGCGGCCTTAAGAGAGGGTGAGATACGTTACCGAGCTCTGGTTGATTCAAGTCCCGACTGGATCTGGGAGATCGATTCCAACAAGGTCTACACTTACGCCAGCCCTAAGATGCATGAACTTTTGGGCTATCAGCCTGAAGAGGTGCTCGGTAAGACGCCATTTGAACTAATGCCTCCAGCAGATGCTGCACGACTTAGTGCTATCTTCGCTGAAATCTCTGCAAACAAGCGCTCCTTTCACAACTTGGAAAACACCAATCGCCATAAAAATGGTCAACTTGTGATATTGGAAGCCAGTGGTGTTCCGATTCTTAGTGAGTCAGGAGAGCTGCTGGGCTATCGTGGTGTAAATCGTGATATTACCCAACGTCTAATGAATGAATCTGAACTCAGAGCTCAGCGTGATTTTACTGACACCGTACTCGATGCAGCTGGTAATATCATTGTTGTACTCGATCTGGAGGGTCGATTTGTCCGTTTCAATCGTGTTGCAGAAGAGCTTACCAATTACTCGATTGAAGAAGTGCTTGGTAAATATGTCTGGGATCTGGTGATCCCCGAGGAGCAGCAAAACGATGTTAGAAAAGTATTCAATCATCTACGAAATGGCAAAGCTGACATTGTTAGCCAGTATGAAAATGAATGGCTGACCCGTGATGGTGGCCGGCGCCTCCTTCATTGGCACAACTCGGTGCTGCAAGATGACGATGGAAATATTAGCCATATTGTTGCGATGGGTTACGATATTACTGAAAAGAAAAGAGCCGAAGCGGAACACGAACGACTTCAGCGTGAGCTGCAACAAGCGCATAAGATGGATTCACTAGGACAGTTGACCGGTGGTATTGCGCACGACTTCAACAACCTGCTGGGGATTATTAGCGGCTACTCGACCCTTTTACTCGATACATATCATGATAAGGGAGATGAAAAGCTTGCTAAGTATGTGGGTCGCATCATAGACGCGGGTGATCGCGCCGCCAAACTCGTTGCACAAATGCTCGCCTTTAGTCGTAGTGATCAAGCCGATGATATGCCGATCCAGTTTGAGCCATTGCTCAGGGATGATCTCAAGATGCTACGCTCTACCTTACCCAGCACCATCGAGATCATTACCGAGATCGAACCGGATCTACCCAATGTACTGATAAATCCAATCCATCTTCACCAAATCCTAATGAACCTCTCAATCAATGCTCGCGATGCAATGCAGGGGGTTGGACAGCTTAATATCAAACTTGGTTGGGCACATAATCTCGATACTGAATCCCAGATTTCTCACAAGCCCGTAAAGGGTGATTGGGTTGAATTGAGCGTCAGTGATACCGGTTCTGGTATCGAGTCAGAAACGGCAAAGAGCATTTTCAATCCCTTTTTTACCACCAAGGGAGTAGGAAAGGGAACCGGTATGGGGCTGTCGGTAATCTATGGCATTATGGAAAGACACAGGGGACACATCCTGTTGGAGAGTGAACCAGGCAAAGGCAGTACCTTCCGAATGCTCTTCCCCCCCATCGTTAAGAAGCAGCACAAATTGGAACAAGATAATCAAGGCACTGTAGAACTCCCTAAGGGTGAGGGCTCAGAAATTCTAATAGTTGATGATGAATTGAGTCTAGGGATATTCATGGCTGAACTTGTAAAGGCCAGCGGTTATAAAGCACTATCTATCACAGATAGTACTGAAGCATTGGCACTATTTCAGAATGAACCGAATCGATTCTCTATG
Source organism: uncultured Ectothiorhodospiraceae bacterium (assembly GCA_945787715.1). GTDB lineage: Bacteria > Pseudomonadota > Gammaproteobacteria > S012-40 > S012-40 > CALZJE01. The sequence continues at coordinate 24,747 of CALZJE010000010.1, forward strand.
TTAATCTCCGATCAAACCATGCCCGTGATGACGGGGATAGAGCTGATTAAAAAGCTGAGGGAAATCCGTCCTGATTTACCAGCCATCCTTTGCACCGGTTACAGTGACAAGGTAGATGCCATAATGGCAACAAAGATGAATATCGTCTATTTCGAGAAACCGGTTGATAGTAAGAAGATGTTATTTAAAATTGCTGAGTTGCTAAATGCGGATGCTTAAGCTGTATTAGTTAAGCCATGCAAAAGCATTTGGATTTAGAACTTAGGCAACTGTACGGTTCTTTAGAATGTTACCCACCGTCATCCATTTTTTCGAGACTGTGATTAAAACTGTCTCTATTTGGTATCACTCAGGTAATCAGTCGCCGCGTGCTCACTCAATTAAATTACAGTATTGGTCAATCTAGAGGATACCTCACTGATCCTTATAAAATCATCAGCCGAGTAGACCCATCGATAGGAAATACTATTGACTATCTCACTGAAAACCGCCCTGACAGTCGATTACGTCAAGCAATTTTCTGGAAAACTGTTTTTCATCTGCCGTCAGATGTCGTACATCTGAGTTATCGTTATTATTGGGACGACTGGTCAATCACAGCGCATACTGCAGAAATTAAATACCGATTCAATATTGGTGACCATTTTTATTTCATGCCAAACTTCCGATATTACAAACAGACCGGCGCCAAGTTTTTCAAATACAGCATATTGAATGGTTCACAACTTCCTGATTATGCCAGTGCAGATTTGCGATTAGCACCCATGCAATCAACAACTAAAGGCTTGAAAGTGGGCTATAATTTTAGCGGCAATACTGAAGTTAGCTTCAGAGCTGCGTATATGCAGCAATGGGGAGAGAGATCCTTCTGAAGCCGTTGGTATCCAACGTCAACTGGATCTTTTTCCCAATCTGGAAGCAACCATGTATACCTTCGAACTATCAATGGATTTTTAATTTAATCCGAGAAATTACAAATCGAACTGTTTCATGATTCAACAATATCCAATTTAAATAAAAGCCCAAGATCAATACTGGCGATGTTGTTTTACCGTTATGGCTAGTCCTTGTGAATTGCTTTTTGAATTTAACGCAGAGATTCGTGTTTTATTAGGCTTAGCACTGTCTTGTGCTACCGAAACACCAAATAAGCGCTGAGTTAAAAGGTCCATCAAAATATCATATAGAGGCATGCGCTCTTTCAAGCCTACATAGTAAGATAGTGGCACAAACATTCTAGATTTTTTAGCAAAATTTTCCCAATACCATCCTAAAAACCGAAGATTTTACATTCATGCTGCCATTCGACGTGTATTGAATGACATAGTCCAGCATGCTCCCAAATGTCGCTATTTCTTACAACTAGCTCAAAGTAATATTAATATATTTTCATATATGCTTGTTTATTAATCAAGTTATATAATTGGCCTTATATTTGCTTGTTGTATATTTTTTAAGCAAATTCTCGGGGTTGTCGTTGTGGATAAAAACTATTTTTCAACAATATTATTATCACTCACTCTAGCATTTTCTCATGCGTCTTTAGCAACAAGTATTTCTAACTTTAACGACTGGGGTATTAACACCTCCGACCTCTCTAGTTCGCATTCGGGTGTTCACTCTATCGAGGAAGATCAACATTCAAATTATCTCAACCCAGGCTACGGTGGCCAAGAATATGATGCGGAAGCAATTTACACTACTTGGGATAATGACTATTTGTATGTAGGTATAATGACAGGCCGTCTGCAAAATCCTACTACGGGATGGGCACCAGGCGATATTGCTTTCGATCTAGGTTCCGATAACTCATATGAATTTGGATTGGTTACATCAAGTGCAGCTGGCTCCAATGCATCGACCGCAGGAATTGGTAATCCAGGTGAATTTTATATTGTGAGTGAATGGAACTATGGTGTTTGGGATGAAAATGGAAATCATGTTGGAGTGAATAGCCCATTAGTAGATATAAACCATCCAACGAGTGTAAAAACCGGAGCACTATCTGGATCAGCTGCCAACTTTACATATAGCGCGCTTAAAGAAAATGGGACTTGGCTTAGTTACGGAAACTGGAGCGACGATAAACACTATTTTATCTCTGCAAAAATTGACTTGGATCTATTTCTTGAAACAGGCGATACTCTTGAAGGTGGATTCTCCATCCATTGGGCAGCAAACTGCAACAACGACTGGTTGTTATTAGATGTGCCAGCTCAACCAACGACTGTCTCTGAACCTGTAAGTTTATCTCTTATGTCACTTGGTCTATTGGGATTGGGCTTACACAGAAGAATACAAAAAAGAAAATAAGTAACTTAACAGCCACCGGCTAGAGCTAGGGGATTAACAATACGGAGTAAATTTTACCTTATGGTAAATTCAAGACGGCTATCCTAGATCACCTTGACAATCAAGAATGCGTAAAATTCATGAAGTAATTTTTACTGTCTTGGTTCATTCTTTTGATCACACAAAAGAATGAACCAACTGCTGGGCTGACAGCGCAGCACACTAGATTAATGCACAGGTGCTCTATATATATTTTGCAATACACACGGTGGAATATGCATGACATTGTCGATATCCAAAACCTGGAAGGCAAACACATCAATGTTGTACCTGAAGAATCTGATGAATTAAGCTGCTATACCCGCGAACAATACAGCGAGCTACGAATGGTGGAATAACCTACAGTGCATATTTGGATAAATAAAAGAATCACTGCTTTTGATTCTGGAGAACACAGAATTGTCTGACGGAAATCTCGAGTTTTGTTACTTAATTGGTGTTCTATGGCACGTAATATGATTTAATTCTTTAATCAGGTTGTTTAAAAACTCTCATGTAGCACGATACAGCGTTAGTACCCGGCTCAAAATGCTTATTTATTCTAATAAAAACCCAAAAATTGCATCTGCGTCGCCTAAAGCGCCTACTGTTAGTGCTCCCGATCGTATGCACTAAACACGATCTAGCACTGAGTTCCGTGTAAGCGCGACTATGGTTACACATGAATTAATGCACTTTTTAAACTATTTTTCCTACTCTTGCTCACACCTGAGACTTTTTCAACAGCCGATTAAACATTGTCACAATTACTTTTAAAAGAGAATTTTTCTTGAACGATTTTCCAGCAATAGATTTATTAAACAAAGGAGGCCTATTAGTTTGGCCGATCCTTATCTGTTCAATAATTGGCACAACAATATTTTTTGAACGTTTGACTTTATACCGAAAAATACAAAAGTATTTTAAAAATGATGATACCACTTATCAAACCCTACTAATGGGAAGTTTTGAAGAATCTAAGAAAAAGCTTCGTGAGCAGCTTACGGAGTTTTCAGGCGATAAACGAATAATACTGGAAGCATTGGATGTAGAGAATCCTACTCGTGAGACCATAGAAATGGTAATCACTCATGGTGTAGAACGGGAAATGTTCGCTTTATCAAGAACGCTGAGCACATTGGCAGTGATTGCCAGTGTCTGCCCTTTGCTTGGCCTACTTGGTACGGTGATCGGAATGATCAAGGCGTTTACCGTTGTGGAATCCATGGGTGGTAGTGTTAATGCCGCTGTATTAGCTGGTGGTATTTGGGAGGCGATGTTAACAACTGCCGTTGGTTTATTAGCTGCAATACCATTATTATTTTTTCACAATCACCTAGAGGCTAGATTGCACTTCATTCAAGCGGAGCTTGAAGAAGTGGCAATTAGTTTTATGAAAATGTGGTCTAAAGGTTTTAAAAACGCTGAGTTAAACTAACATGCGCTTCCCTGCAAAGAAATACAAACGACCAACTATTCACTTAACAGCACTGATTGATATTGTATTTTTGCTACTAATTTTTTTCTTGTTGGCAAGTAGTTTTGTTGATCAACAGGGCATTCAGATTCTCATACCGGAAGTTAGTAGCGAGAGTAAAGATCTACTACCTGATATCACAGTACAAATAGATCAAGATGGAATTTTTTATTACAATGGTATTGATATTGGTGATCAAGCTCTTTACTACAAATTGGAAGAGCGTTTCAAAGCCTCAAAAGTCCATAGATTAGCAATACGTGCTGACCGACGAGTTGAATACGGTAAAATTGTTCAAGTCATTGATATAGCCAAATCCGCCGGGGCCAAAGACTTTTTATTAGTTAATCAACAAAGCCTGCAAGAATAAATTTTAAACTCAAAAATATAATCTTCTCTGATAATTATGAGCTTTACTTAAATTGAAAGAATAAGGCTCAAGCGGTGCCGCTCATTAGTGATTTTTATTACACACCGCCCCCAAGGGGGAGTTTTGCCTCTGATAGCATACTATGAGATCGGTGTTCTATATACACACCCGGCTACAATCACAGTAACGCAATTGCAGCCAAACAGAACTTAGTCCCATAAAACTTTTGTTATATTCCCGAAAGCGCCTCATTCAAAGTTGCACTTGGGCGCATGACTGTTGAGAGGACTTGCGCGTCAGGAAGATAGTAGCCACCGATATCTACGGCAGGCCCTTGCGCATCATTTAACTCTGCAACAATCTTAGCTTCGTTTGCTGTTAAATTGTCTGCTAAAGGAGAAAAATGAGCTTTAAGCGCTGTATCTGTTGTTTGTGCCGCCAAAGCTTGCGCCCAATACATAGCAAGATAAAAATGACTACCACGATTATCCAACTCGCCAGTTTTACGTGACGGTGATTTGTTTTCATCCAGGAAGCGGCCGGTGGCCTCATCTAAAGTATCAGCTAGCACTTGCGCTTTAGGATTGTCAAACTTAATAGCTAAATGCTCAAACGATGCAGCCAAAGCAAGGAATTCACCGAGCGAATCCCAACGTAAATGATTTTCGGTCATTAGTTGTTGAACATGTTTAGGTGCAGAACCGCCGGCACCAGTTTCAAACAAACCACCACCATTCATCAACGGTACGATAGAGAGCATTTTTGCGGAAGTACCCAGCTCTAATATCGGGAACAAATCCGTCAAATAATCACGCAACACATTACCTGTTACAGAAATAACATCTTTGCCTTCTTTGATTGTAGCCAAGGTAAATCGAGTCGCATCGGTCGGCGACATAATACGAATATCCAACCCATCTGTATCGTGATCAGCCAAATACTGATTTACCTTTTTGATCATCTCTGCATCGTGCGCTCTACTTTCATCGAGCCAAAATATCGCGGGAGTTTTGCTTGCACGAGCGCGAGTGACAGAGAGTTTCACCCAGTCTTGAATTGGCGCATCTTTCACTTGACACATACGGAAAATATCCCCGTGCGCAACAGTCTGTTCCATCAAAACATTTCCACTATCATCGACAACACGCACAATCCCATTGGCGGATATTTGAAACGTTTTATCGTGCGAACCATATTCTTCCGCTTTTTGCGCCATCAAACCCACATTAGGCACGGTACCCATGGTGGCTGGATCAAACGCACCATGCTCTTTACAAAAGCTGATAGTTTCCTGGTAAACACTGGCATAACAGCGATCAGGAATCACCGCCATGGTGTCTTGCTGCTTGCCTGCTTTATTCCACATTTTACCTGAGCTACGAATCATCGCAGGCATGGAGGCATCAACAATCACATCACTAGGCACATGCAAATTAGTGATGCCTTTATCCGAATCCACCATAGCAATATCTGCCTTGGTATCCAGCACTGCGTTAATGTCAGCTTCAATCTCAGCTTGCTTGCCTGTAGATAAAGATTGAATCTTACTAAATACATCTCCTATACCGTTATTAGGATTTATTCCAAGCTGGGTAAATGTGTCAGCATGTTTATCAAATACCTCTTTAAAAAACACAGAAACCGCTACGCCAAAAATAATAGGGTCAGATACTTTCATCATTGTGGCTTTCAAATGCAAGGAAAATAAAATACCTTGTGCTTTTGCTTCTGCGATAGCTTCAGTTAAAAATGTTTTTAATGCTCCATTGTTCATTACAGAGCTATCAATAACCTCACCTGCTAACAATGGCGCACTGGTTTTCAGTTCATTTACGGTTCCATCATCACCAACAAATTCGATTTTAAACTGGCTGGCGTCAGCTAATGTCACCGACTTTTCAGAGCCGTAAAAATCCCCTTCAGACATATGTGCAACATGAGATTTTGAATTTGCTGACCACGCACCCATTGAATGAGGATGCTTTTTCGCATAATTCTTAACCGATACAGGTGCGCGTCGGTCGGAGTTACCTTCGCGTAATACAGGATTAACTGCGCTGCCCAACACTTTGCCATAGGTTGCTTTAATCGCTTTTTCCTGCTCAGACTGCGGATCAGCAGGATAATCCGGCACTGTGTAGCCCTTGGCCTGCAATTCCTTGATGGCTGCAACTAATTGCGGAATTGAAGCACTGATATTGGGCAGTTTGATGATATTCGCGTCAGGTGTTTTAGCCAGTTCACCTAACTCGGTTAATGCATCGCCAATGCGCTGATCTTCTTTTAAACAATCAGGGAAATTGGCGATAATTCGCCCAGACAAAGAGATATCACGAGTTTCAATGGAAATACTTGCTGCACCAGCAAAGGTTTTTACGATGGGAAGAAATGAATAGGTTGCCAAAGCTGGTGCTTCGTCGGTGAGTGTGTAGATAATTTTTTTCATTTCTGTCATTTGAATTCCTAGGGTTATTCGTCTCGTTTTTGAGCGCTGTGATCGATACATAATAAATACTATCTTATTTTAACTCAGATAGGACTGAAGTCATAAAAATTAGATTTATCATGAATAATCCTGGAAAGATCAGTTGAACACGAGACTAATCACAATTTGACCCTTTAATTACTTCTCTCGAACTTAAGTGTTGTTTTTTAACTAAAGGTGATAGTCCGTCATTTTTGCTGTGAGGGTGATATCTTTAAGTGTAACCTCATTTTAATACGGTTCATGAACCACTAAACTTACAGGCTGAAGGATTTCAGCTCATTGCTCTTTACGTCAAACGGAAGCGTACACAAAAAGACGTAGCCCCACTATCTTCATTTTTTCCAGCGCAACTGTCTTGAACATTTCAGGGCGCTCCCCCTTTGTCCGATACTCCCCATTACAACTGAATTAAAAACCGTTGGGATTTCAGTGTCACCCACAACCTACTCACTTCACTTCACTTCACTTCACTTATCTTTATATTTTTCTTTTTTTTCTTTTTTTTCTTTTTTTTCTTTTCCTTCTTTTCCTTCTTTTCCTTCTTTTCCTTCTTGTCCTTCTTGTCTTTGAAATCGTTTTTTTCTTTTACATCATCATTATTCCTATTTTTAAAACTTGAGTTGTTGTTATCTAAATCTTTCTCACCGCATTTTATCTTACAGAACTGGGCTTGCAAATACAGACATAACTAACTAAATCAACAACATCCCGTTAATGTAATTTCCACCATTATATTGTCTTGGTTTTTGATATTTTTTATTAAACGCTTTCAATTTTGTAATTCCAGTTTTATTTTTCATAATGCATAGCTTATACAATTGATATTATGGACACGAGCCTCAGATAAAACAGTTATCAAATTATGACAACTAACATAAAACCACTACGCCAATTAGATTGATAATATTTGTAAAACATTAGTTCAACCATTAGTCTAATATTCCTAAATGTGCTTTCATTACGTTAGGGTAATCAAAATTATGCCATGACGCGTCTTTATGATCGAAACCCTGGAACACAAAAAAAATATAAATACTAAGAGAGGAAAGTGACAATGGAAATTATCGAACTTGCTGGAAATATTTTTTCTCAGAAAATTGGTGGTAATGGAGATGACGAAAATATCGTTAACGCATTAACAGGATTGTTTTCAGATAGTGATGGCGGCATTAATATCATGAATTTGATCTCAAAATTTCAATCTGGTGGAGTAACGTCATTAGTAACTTCCTGGATAAGTGATGGTGAAAACAGCCCAATTTCTAGTGATCAGCTAAAAGATATTTTTGGAGAAGAGAAAATTTCAGAATTTGCATCTAACGCTGGGATGAATGTTGATACTGCCATTGACGGTTTGTCCGGAATGATTCCAGATTTAATCGACCAAGCAAGTAATAGCGAATCTTTACTTGACAATGTTGGCGGAATTGGTGGATTGGCTGATATGGCTAAAAAGTTTTTTTAAAATATAGGTAGCTACTCAGTGTTTTTTAACGATAAAAACGTTGAATTGAGAGTTTGTCGCCACTCAGATAGCGAAAACCGTTGTCCTCATAGACACGAACATTGAGTGCCCATGGGTGTGTTTACAACGTGTTTCGGATACCTTTTTAGCACCAAACGCGATTCGTTCAAAAACCGCTCAGTAGCTGCAAATATTGTTGAAATAGTTAAATTATTTTTCAACAAATAACGTGAGTAATGTTGTATTTAAACTTAACTTAAAAAACATACGAAGAAGGAATATTATGAAAATCATTGTCAAAAAAAGCAATGCACATGAACCTTATAGCTTTAGTTTTGTGGATAATTACGGTGCCTCTGTAATAAGAAGCGAGAACTACGCAGCCAAAAGAAGTGCTCTCAACGGCATAGCTTCAGTTAAAAAAAATTGCGTTGATGATAGTCGTTACGAAATGAAAGAATCAAAAAATGGAAAATTCTTTTTTAACCTAAAGGCGCTAAATGGTCAAATTGTAGCAACAAGCACATTATTTGCTACAGAAGAGATTCGTAATGAAGCTGTTTTGAAATTGAAAAGCGAAGCGCATGAAGCCTTACAAGAGGAAGCTGAAGTAGAAGCTTAATGTAGATATAGATTGCCTGGCAGCAATAAAAGCTGCTGGGCATTGTAAAGATTGAGAACCACGGTATCAGGAATTATGGTGTGTGGTTTTGTTATGTGTATAAATCTTTTCAAACGTGTTTTTTTATTTCTGAGAGTAGGATCCCTCATTTCCAGGTAAGCATGTCAGGTTTTCAAAAAAACACTCGCACCCAGGTTACTCAATATTTTCAGGCCTTCATCGAGTGGAACCGCCATCAATTTCTTATCATGTGTTGTGACGAGCTTAAGTTTAATCAGTTTCGCCATTGCATCGTCAATTTCAAAATTCAGCTTACATTGCCATTTTTCTTCAAACCATGATTCAATTGTTCTATCCAGATCGACTTTGGTGATTGGCTTTTCTGTTATCAGCAAAAAATAATACGCGAGAATAGCTTCCTTACATTCCTCTTCTTCAGCATCATCAATCAGGCGATGGAATACACCGGCATTATTATCCAGATTCTTGAAATACAAACTTTGCGTTAAGGTCTGCATAAAACGTAATTTCCGGTTTTTAAAATTATTAAACTGTTTCCACAAATAGCCACCAAGTGCTGCAAAACCCACGGCCAATGTTGCCAGCGTAGCCCAATTTAATTCTACAGGTTGGTTGTGCATTCCCAGCCAAAATCCAATTAGCGATCCCATTAGAACCATGGTCGCACCAAGTTTTGTTGTAAGAACTATGCCGCCACTTATAACAGCGGGTACACCGATCATGAGCTTATCAATATTTCTCATACGCACGTAAGTATTAGGAAACAGCATTTCCAAGTCAGCTTTTGGCACATTTTGAAATAACTTTAAAATGGTAGCATCAGCCCGGCAAAATGAAGAAAGCGAATTCTTCGATTGATAGTTTTTATCTACCTTGATATAGACCATCACTCGGTCATAATTTATGAATCGAATTTTTTTGGTCTTCAATCCAAACCAGGCCTTGATGTTTTCTTCACGAAATGATTCTCCCCTGCAGTACAGCAGGACTTCAGAAAAATCATCAAAATCAACCTGAAGTCGAATCTTGAAAATGGATGTTTCTGACAGAGCTTGGGCAAGATCTGATTGATTCAGTTGTTCATAATTCGCCTTGTTTAACAGTTTTTCCAATAGCTGAACAAATTCGCTCCCAGAGGATTGGCTGTTTTTAATCAACGGCGACGGTCTTGTATCTGCATCTGGATTAACAGGCGCGTATGCGTTTTTCAATGATTCCAGTGTCTGATGAAAATCAATATGAAAAATACTTTGCAACAAGAATGAAAGCTGCCTAAATTGTGGCGCCTGAATGTCATCAAGTAAATTTTCAGACAAGCACATTTCTAGAACATCGGCTTTTCTAAAGGGTATAAAACGCAAAGATGAATTATTATCCAATGGAATTACCGAACTTTCGTTATTGGCAGACATACCTATTCAGGCAAAGTTGCGATAAATTCATCGGCTTTGTTAATTGATGCTTGCATGCCATCAATCAAGAATTGCACATCTTTTTCAATACTAACCACTTCAGCATTCAGGGCACCAATGGCTTTGGCATTCAAATTATGCTTTAAGTAAAGCACATTATCCCTAAAGCGAATTAACACACTGCTCATACGTTTCTCAGACAACAACATTGCCTTGTGTAAACTTTTGTATTTCCGTTTCGTCGCTTTTAATTTTTTCTGACTATCCTGTCGCATACGAGTTGTAGAAATCAATTGGGTTTCCTGCTCCCATTCTTCAAACAAATCTTCAGCAATGCTTTCTACTTTTTCGATACGATCACGTACATCTGTTGCTTGTTCTTCACAATCCTCGAAATCACTTTTCAGATTTGTGTAGGCTTTTTCTAGCTCACCACCATCAAATTTCCCCATTTCCTTGAGGCGCGTCAAAGCATCTTTAAATTCTTCTTTTGCTTCTACTTGCTCGTCACGAGCAGCCTCAACATTATCCCTTAACAAATCTCGTTTCTCTTTGCCCAGCTTTTCCCAGGTTGCGTAGTACATGGTACTACACGCAGTCATACTGAGCGTGGAAAAAAAGATCATTAAGTAAAGTATCGATGATTTGAATGAAGGACGAATAAATGTCAGCATATTTTCTATAATCACTTTTAATTTGGTTAATTTTTATTAAATTTTTCAGCAGCTAGAACTTTCGGCAGCTAGAACAATAAGCTTTTGAATGTGTTCGATCAAATTCTACGCTCAGATATTGAAACTACCTATCCTTTCTTGTCAGATTTAACAAATATTCACGAACAAGTGTAGCCATAGCTCTCGTTGTTGTGAAATGATGATCCTAAGTTTCAGCGTTCAAATTCTTTATATGTATCACTTCAACCGTAGTATATGCATCATACTCAATAGCATCAATATTAATCATGGAAGCATCACCAGCATGAATGCCGCCACATATTAATAAATCGGGAATAAAGGAGTCCTGCTGAATTGTGCTGTTAGTCGTCACACTTATAAGGATATATTTACCGCGCGCATATTTCAGCAGGTGATGTTTGTTTCCAACTCGTTAGTGAATTTGATTTATGTTAACTGAGCGTCAAATTTATCAGTGGGTGCTCAATTTTGGTTTTTTTCATGACTGTGATTTATACTTTTTCTGCTTCGCCATCACAAAACTAGCACCCTTGGGCTTCATACAGGAAAACTATTTATTTTGGTATTGATATTGCTGATTAACAACTGTCTGGAGGACATGATAATGATAAAAACCAACCATAGTTTAGTTAGAGCTTCGTTACTTACTGCAATAATTTTTTCATCTCTAGCCAATGCCGAGTCAATTGTGTATGAAGGATCAATTGGCTTAGCTGATAACCCACTTGGAACAGTGAGTGGATTAGTGGATGGCTCAGGATGGATTGATTCTGACGCTTCTAATATCGATTTTTGGAGTTTTAGTGTAGGAGCTGGTGGATTAGCAGTGGATGTATGGGCCACTCGGACAGATTCTGCGTTCGACCCAGCATTCTCACTTTATTCTGGTATAACCTCTGCCGACGAAATTACATTCAAAAATTTTGGTAGTTTTGCTGAATTGACTTACCTCAAATCCGCCGATGATGACATTTCTCAACCCCCGGAGTTGAATTTAGGTCCTTTTGCCGATCCAGCTTTATTTGACATTTATCTTTCCGAGGGAAGTTACACAATTGCAATTGGTGGCTATGAGAATGGTGATGTTGGACCATATGGCTATGATTTATTTATAGCGAATGCTGGAGAGGCTATATCAGTATACGGAGTGGTCCCAGCAGTCCCCGAACTCTCCACTTGGGTCATGATGAGCTTTGGTTTAGCCGGTATAGGCTTGATGGTTCGGCGTAAACAGAAAACTACTGAGATGTAACCTTAGTAGCTCAACGATGAAAGAGAAAGGCGACTTCGACCGAGTTTCCTTGATATGCACCCTGTCAATTTGCACGGATGTAGTAATTACTTGTGCCTGGTCATTCTTCGAGAATTGCAGGCAATTACAGCATTGCGACACTTACTAAAATAAATGTGTTTATTTTCAAATCAATCTATTAAAAAATAAAAGGATCCCAACAGAATCCTTCCCTTCTCAAACATAAAAATTACTCTGTTTAAACTTTTTACAATCGCTCTTTCAACGCAGCGCCCAAACTAGCCGGTGACTTAGTCGTACTAACCCCAGCAGCTTCAAGCGCAGCAAACTTTTCAGCAGCCGTTCCTTTGCCACCAGAAATAATCGCTCCCGCATGTCCCATGCGTTTTCCTTTTGGCGCTGTTACTCCAGCGATATAAGCAACCACAGGTTTGGTCACATGTGCTTTAATATATTCGGCTGCTTCTTCTTCCGCAGTTCCACCAATCTCACCAACCATCACAATGGCTTCAGTCTTCGGATCGTTTTCAAACAATTCAAGGCAATCAATAAAAGTTGTACCTGGTATTGGATCGCCGCCGATGCCGATGCAAGTGCTCTGCCCATAACCTAAATCAGTAGTCTGCTTTACCGCTTCATAGGTGAGTGTTCCGGAGCGAGATACAACACCGATCTTACCTGGCAGGTGAATTGAACCTGGCATAATGCCTATTTTACATTCGCCTGGCGTAATAATGCCGGGACAATTAGGGCCGATGACTCGAACGCCTGCATCTTCCACTACCATTTTTACTTCCAGCATATCGATCGCTGGAATGCCTTCGGTGATACAGACAATTAATTCAATACCGGCATCGGCCGCTTCTAAAATTGCGTCTTTACAAAAGGGTGCGGGTACATAAATAACGGTTGCAGTGGCACCAGTTTGATCAACAGCGTTTTGAACAGTGTTAAATACTGGCAAGCCGATGTGTTGTTGACCGCCTTTACCAGGTGTAACACCGCCAACCATTTTTGTTCCATATGCGATTGCTTGTTCAGAGTGAAAGGTTCCTTGTTTGCCGGTAAAACCCTGGCAAATAACTTTTGTTTCTTTATTGACTAATACACTCACGGTTACGCCCCTTTCTTCGAGGAAATTGTCGATGAAGCAATCGATGCGACGACTTTTTCAGCAGCTTGATCAAGCCCTTCAGCAGCGATGATTTGCAACCCACTATTATTCAACAACTCTCTACCCTTCTCTGCATTATTACCTTCAAGCCGAACGATAACAGGTACTTCGACATGCACTTCTTCAACTGCACCGATAATACCTTCGGCAATCATATCGCAACGAACGATTCCACCAAAAATATTAACCAACACAGCTTTCACATTGCTGTCAGATAAAATAATTTTAAACGCTTCGGATACTCGCTCTTTAGTTGCAGTACCGCCGACATCCAAAAAATTTGCCGGGCTGCCACCGTGCAGTTTAATTAAATCCATGGTCGCCATTGCCAGGCCTGCACCATTAACCATGCAGCCTATCTCACCATCTAGTGCAATGTAATTGAGATCCCACTCTTTAGCGCGCACTTCGCGCTCGTCTTCCTGTGTGCTGTCACGTAATTTATCAATGGCTGGTTGACGATAAAGCGCGCTGTCATCGATATTTATTTTTCCATCCAAGCAAAGTAGATCACCTTGCTTGGTGACTACTAGTGGATTGATCTCAAGTAGGCTGAGATCTTTTTCATGAAACAGTTTCATCAAGCCGATGAGGATTTTACTGAACTGTTTGATCTGATCACCCTCAAGCCCTAGACCAAATGCTAGCTTTCTGCATTGGTAGGGTTGCAATCCTACTAAGGGATGAATTGCTGTTTTTAATATCTTATCCGGCGTCTCTTCGGCGACTTTTTCAATCTCTACACCGCCTTCGGTAGAAGCCATAATGACGATACGTCGTAGTGAACGATCAAGCACAGCTCCAAGATAAAGTTCTCGCTCTATATCGCAAGGTGTTTCAATCAAGACTTGGTTAATTGGCTGCCCTGCCGCATCTGTCTGGAATGTTACCAAGCGTGTGCCAAGCAAAGCTTTAACAGCTTCTTTCGCTTCTTCTTTGGAAGAGGTGACTTTAACACCACCTGCTTTTCCACGCCCACCAGCGTGAACTTGCGCTTTCACTACATAGCGATCGCAATCCAGCGTTGTTAGTAGCGCATCGACCTCATCAACACTGCTTACTACACCATTGACTGGCGCGGCTACGCCATACTCTTTGAAAAGTGCTTTCGCTTGATATTCGTGTAAGTTCATATTCGTCCTTATGTTGCTCTTATTCTAAAGCAAATTATCTAACTACTTTTTCTTTTTCTGTACCGCATGAATAGCCCGACCGTCTACCGACAATGCAGCTTCATGTAAAGTTTCTGATAATGTTGGGTGCGCAAACATTGTCATCGCCAAATCTTCACTGCTCGATCCAAAATCCATTGCGATTTTTGCCTGCATAATTAGCTCTGATGCTTGCGGCCCAATAATGTGAACACCGACAATACGATCTGTTACTGCATTGGCAATCACTTTTATAAAACCAGTGGTTTCATTAATCGCTCTTGCTCTACCATTAGCATTAAAAGGGAAAGAACCCACATTAACTTTAATTCCGGCATTCTCTGCCTCCGGCTCTGTCATCCCTACCCAGGCGATTTCCGGCGCAGTATAAATGACGGATGGCACTGTATTTAAATCAACTGGCAAAGGTAAATGCCCAGCGATTTTTTCAGCAGCAACCATCCCCTCTTCCGAGCCTTTATGTGCGAGCATTGGTCCACGTACAACATCACCAATAGCGTAAACCCCAGCAACATCAGTTTCACAAAATTCATTAACCTTGATAAAGCCGCGTTCATCAATTTTTACACCGCTGTCTTTATCGATAACACCTGGTGAATTTGGTGCGCGACCAACAGCAACAATTAGCTTATCAAATATTTCTTTTTGCTTGCCTTCTTTATCTTCATATTCCACTGTCACTTTTTTATTTTTCACGGTGCAGGCAGTTATTTTCACACCCATACAAAACGATAAACCTTGTGCCTTAAACTGTTTTAATGCTTCTACAGCCACTTGTGCATCGGCAGTAGGCAAAAAATTATCACGGGATTTAAACATAGTTACGTCAGCACCCAAACGTCGCCACACGCTCCCTAGCTCCAGTGCAATGACACCAGCACCAATAACGCCAAGTTTTTTAGGTACCTTTGAAAAAGATAAAGCACCGGTGGAATCCACAATCGTTTCATGATCGTATGGCGCGACAGGAAGTTCAGTTGGAGACGAACCCGTTGCGATGATAACGTTTTTTGCATTTATTGTTTCTGTCTTACCATCACGTAGCGCGACATCAACAACCTTATTCGCTTTTAATGTGCCTCTCCCATGCAGAAAGGTAATCTTATTAGCCATAAATAGTGCAGCAACACCAGAGGTAAGATCTTTTACCACTTGATCTTTACGTGTTAACATTTTTTTCAAATCGAGTTTAACGTCACTCACTTTGATGCCGTGGCTTGCCAGATCATGTGAGGTGTGCTCATAAAGCTCAGACGACTCAATTAACGCTTTGGATGGAATACAACCAACGTTTAAACAAGTACCGCCAGGAGAAGCTTTATCTTCAGCATCGACCCAATCATCAATGCAGACTGTTTTTAATCCTAATTGTGCACAACGAATGGCTGCCACATACCCACCGGGGCCAGCTCCAATCACACACACATCAAATTCTTTTGCCATACATGATATCCTTTTTTAAAGATCCAACAACAATCGCACAGGATCTTCCAGACTATTCTTTATTGCAACGAGAAACTGAACCGCTTCACGACCATCCACAATTCGGTGATCATAGGTTAGCGCTACATACATTATAGGACGAATAACAATCTCACCATTCTCAACAACCGGTCTTTCAACAATATTATGCATACCCAGGATAGCACTTTGTGGGGGGTTCAATATCGGCGTGGATAACATGGAGCCAAATACGCCACCATTAGTAATGGAAAATGTGCCGCCAGTAATATCTTCAATGGCCAGCTTATTATCTCGCGCTTTTTGTCCATAAGCACGTATGGAGTTTTCAATTTCAGCTAAACCCATCTGCTCAGCATTGCGTAAAACAGGTACTACCAATCCACGAGGCGAACTCACCGCAATCCCGACATCAAAAAAACCATGATAAACAATATCATTCCCATCAATGGATGCATTAATAGCGGGGAATTTCTGTAATGCTTCGGTTGTTGCTTTAACAAAAAACGACATGAAACCCAATTTACTCTCATGTGTTTTTTCAAATTGGTCTTTATATTTAGTGCGAATATCCATCACCGGCTTCATGTTAATTTCGTTGAATGTTGTTAACATGGCTGCCGTGTGTTGTGCTTCTACCAGTCTTTCGGCAATTTTCATCCGTAGACGTGTCATGGGTACGCGTTTTTCAATGCGTTCGCCCACCCCGACAGAGGCCGACGGTGAAACTTTCACACCGGCTTTTTGAACATCTTCTTTTAAAATACGTCCTTGTTTTCCACTACCTTGAACTTGATCAAGGCTGACACCTTTTTCCTGCGCCAATTTTTTCGCAGCAGGATTAACTTTTAACTCTTTCGATGATGTAGGTGTAGCAGCTGAGACAGATTCAATCGGAGTTTCCCTGGCTTCCACCACTGCGGGCGCTGCTTGTGGCTCAACCTTAGCGGATTCATCTATTTTGGCAATAAGCTGCAGCGCAGTAACAACCGTTCCTTCAGGTTCTAATATTTCTGTAATTACGCCGTTACATGGAGCGGGTATCTCAAAAACCACTTTATCAGTTTCCACATCAGCGATGACTTCTTCCTGCTCAATAGGATCACCCACCTGCTTGTGCCAGGTGACGATTGTCCCATCAGTCACAGATTCAGGAAAGGCAGGTACTTTTACTTCAGTGGTCATAAAATGAATTCCTTTTAATCTTTTTTGCTATCTAATGCATCATCAATCAAGTCTTTCAACTGTTGTGCATGTAATGCTGGGTGGCCTACCGCAGGCGCAGCGGAAAAAGGTCTTCCCGCATAATCCAAATAGTGAGAGTCACGTAATATTGTTCTAATATGATGCTGACTGGTAAACCATGAGCCTTGATTTCTTGGTTCTTCCTGACACCAAATAAATTCTTTGGCGTTGTTATAACGCTCCAACTCTTTTTTCATTTTATCAGCTGGAAATGGATATAGCTGCTCCATACGAATAATCGCCACATGCTTATAATCCAATTCACGTCGTTTAGTGAGTAAATCATAATAGACCTTGCCATGACACATAACGATTCGCGTCACTTTTTTATCATCCAGCTCATCGATTTCCGGGATAACCGTATGAAATTCACCGTCAGTTAAATCGCTCAACTCGCTAACCGCCAGTTTATGGCGTAATAAACTTTTTGGTGCCATAACAATAAGCGGTTTACGACAACTCATGGCCATCTGACGCCTTAGAAGGTGGAAGATTTGTGCAGGCGTGGTCGGCACGCAGACTTGCATATTGTTTTGTGCGCAAAGTTGTAAATAACGCTCTAATCTAGCGGAAGAATGTTCTGGCCCTTGACCTTCAAAACCGTGCGGTAAAAGCATCACCAAACCACAAAGGCGATTCCACTTTTGCTCACCTGCAGAAATGAATTGATCAATAACAACCTGTGCGGTGTTAGCGAAATCACCAAACTGCGCTTCCCATATGGTTAGTGTACTGGGATCCGTTGTTGCGTAGCCATATTCAAAGGCGAGAACTGCTTCTTCAGAAAGTAGAGAGTTGATCACCAAAAACTGGGCATTTTCATTTTCAATCTTACGCAGGGGAACATAGCTATCGCCAGTCTCCTGATCCCAAACAATCGCATGACGATGGAAGAAAGTACCCCGCCCTGCATCTTGCCCTGACAAACGAACATTAAAATCTTCATTGACTAAGGTTGCGTAAGCCAGTGTTTCAGCACACCCCCAATCCAGCGGAGTTTCACCGGCAATCATTTTTTTACGGTTATCGAAGATTTTCTTCACGCTAAAATGAAGCTTAAACGCTTCTGGCACTTCGGTAAGGCGATCTGAAAGTGCTTGAAGGGTTTTTAAGTTAACTCGCGTATTTTGAGGGGCTTCACAAAGCTTTTCAAGGTAGGGATCCCAATCGTGTTTGAATTTATAATTGGCAATTTCATCTGGCATCAGGTTATCTAAAACAGTCTTACCGGCATCTAGCCTTGCGCGATAATCATCCAGCAACGCTTTTTCATCAGCTTCGTTTATGATCCCTTTTTCAATTAACTGCTTGGCATAAATCGCACGTGGTGTTTTTTTCTGTTTAATGATGTGATACATCATCGGCTGCGTTGCCAATGGTTCGTCGGCTTCACTGTGGCCATGCTTGCGATAGCAGACTAGATCAATCACTACATCTTTGTGGAACTTCAGGCGATAGTCCATCGCCATACGTGTGACGAAACAGATTGCCTCTGGATCATCACCGTTCACATGAAAAATTGGCGCGTTCACCATTTTTGCCACATCTGTGCAATACATAGTTGAACGTGCATCTTTCTGATTACTTGTCGTAAAACCTATCTGGTTGTTAATAACAATGTGTACAGTGCCTTTTGTGGAATAACCACGGGATTGAGACATATTAAATGTCTCCATTATCACGCCTTGCCCGGCAAATGCGGCATCACCATGGATAATGATTGGGATAACTGTGTCACCTTCTGAATCGTTACGCCGCTCTTGGCGTGCACGTACCGAGCCTTCTACCACTGGTCCAACGATTTCAAGATGGGATGGATTAAACGCCAGTGCAATGTGAACAATGCCACCGCTGGTTTCAACATTGCTGGAAAAACCCATGTGGTATTTTACATCGCCCGTGCTGTCGTGATCGTGATCGTGTTTGCCTTCAAACTCCTGAAACAACATCTCAGGCATTTTCCCCATGACATTGACCAGCACATTCAAGCGTCCACGATGCGCCATACCAATAACAACTTCTTTAACACCACGACTGCCGGCACGCTGAACACATTCGTCCAACATAGGGATAAGACCATCAGCACCTTCTAGAGAAAAACGTTTTTGTCCAACGTACTTACTGTGCAAATAACGCTCAAGTGCCTCAGCAGCATTGGTGTTACGCAACAACCGTTTTCGCAATTCTGTTGGATAATCAGGATTACAGCGATATTTTTCCAGCCGCTCCTGAATCCAGTAGCGCTCTGCCATAGTTGTACTGTGTAAAAATTCTGAGCCAATTTTTCCGCAATAAGTCTGCTCTAACGCGTCTATAATTTCCGCTAACGTTGCTTTTTCGGTGCCATAAAGATCATCAGTATAAAATTCGGTGTTCAGATCACCTTCACTCAAATGATATTGAGAAAGTTGCAAGGAAGAGATATAAATTTCATTTCTATTCGACAATGGATCAAAGTCTGCTTTTTGATGACCACCAAAGCGATAGGCGTGGATCAAATTCTGTACACCAACTTGTTTTTTGTAATGCTCAACATCAGCACTTGAACCAGAACAGGGTTTCAATCGTAATTGACGAAACGCTTCTCTAACTTCGCTATGATTTACTTCAGTGCTGGATTGTTGACCATCTTGCATTTGATCAAAATAGTCTCGCCATTGTTGATCAACAGAATAAGGGTTACTGACATAATCTTCATACAGTGCTTCAAAATAGTCTGCACTTACCCCATTTAATGTTGATTCAGCCCACAAAGCCTCTAAATTTTTTACTTGTTTCATCTTTTCCATAAGAGATTACTGCGCCATCGCTACGGTTTAATCGCACCCGACAGGAGGTGATTGTTCACCTATTAATCAGAATTTTTAAAAAATATTTCATAAATAGTATATCGCAATTGTAAATACATTAAATCAATCACTTATGAAAAAAACTAGCAATTGCAATACCGTATCGACTCACCATTTAGAAAATATACAACGAAATTTCAATTGATAATTAAAATTAGTATCATAATGTGGTAGTTTATGCGGTTTTGCATATTTGTTAGCGGAATTTTATCTGCTAAAACACACATTGAGAAAAGAATGAACCCAAAGAACAGTTTTAGTTACGAAGAACTCATCGAATGTGGCCACGGTAATTTGTTTGGCCCAGGTAATGCTCAATTGCCACTTCCTCCTATGTTGATGCTTGACAGAATTACATCGATTACTGAAGATGGTGGCTCATATGGCAAAGGCCAGATCATTGCTGAATTGGACATCAAACCAGACCTATGGTTCTTCGATTGTCATTTTGAAAATGATCCCGTCATGCCCGGTTGCTTAGGCCTTGATGCCATGTGGCAATTAGTGGGTTTCTACCTAGGATGGAAGGGTGGACCAGGACGTGGCCGCGCGCTTGGTGCTGGTGAAGTTAAGTTTACTGGTCAAGTAACACCCGATTCTAAATTAGTCACATACCATATCGACTTAAAACGCGTTATTATGCGTAAACTGATTATGGGAATTGCAGACGCCCGCATGGAAGTGGATGGTAAAGTAATTTATGTAGCAAATAACCTACGTGTCGGTCTATTTACAAATACAGAAAATTTTTAAAGGTAAGCAAATTGAAACGGGTTGTAATTACAGGCATCGGTATTCTTTCCAGCATTGGAAATAACAAAGAAGAAGTTAAGAATGCTTTATTTGAAGGCACTTCGGGAATCACATTTGATGAAACTTATGCTGAAATGGGTTTTCGAAGCCATGTCAGCGGACCAGTTAAACTCAACCCGAAAGAGCTAATTGACCGTAAACTTTATCGCTTTATGGGCGATGCAGCTGCGTTTGCTTATCTGGCCATGAAAGAAGCGATAGAAGATTCTCAACTTACAGATGATGTCATCTCTAACTTTCGCACTGGTTTGATAACCGGCTCTGGTGGTGCATCAACCGAAAATACGGTATTAGCGGCAGACATCATGAGAGAAAAAGGTATCCGTCGCGTCGGGCCTTACATGGTAACCAAAACCATGGGTAGTACAACATCCGCGATTCTTTCCACTGCTTATAAAATCAAAGGCACCAGCTATTCCATTAGCTCGGCTTGCTCAACAAGTGCGCACTGTATCGGCAATGCATGCGAATTAATTCAAATGGGTAAACAGGATGTCATGTTTGCCGGTGGCGGCGAAGAATTGCACTGGACACAATCTGTACTGTTTGATGGTATGGGCGCAATGTCATCCAAATACAACGATGCACCCGAAACAGCTTCTAGGCCGTTTGATGCCAACCGAGATGGTTTTGTCATTGCTGGTGGTGGTGGAATTGTGGTGCTTGAAGAGTTGGAACACGCGAAAAAACGCGGTGCGAAAATTTATGCTGAGTTAATTGGTTACGGTGCCACTTCTGACGGTTACGATATGGTTCAACCCTCAGGTGATGGCGCAGTACGTTGCATGCAGCTAGCACTACAATCTGTCTCTAAACCAGTAGATTATGTTAATGCGCATGGTACAAGTACGCCTGTCGGTGATATGAAAGAACTTGAAGCGCTACGGACAGTTTTTGGTGACAATATTCCAATCATCACCTCGACAAAATCATTAACCGGGCATGCACTGGGGGCTGCAGGTGTTAATGAAACAATCTACACTTTGTTAATGCAAGAAAATAATTTCATCTCAGCGTCTGCGAATATTACCGAGCTTGATGAAAAAGCAATTGGCTATCCAATCGCCACAACCCGCCAGGACAATGTCGATCTCGATGTTGTTATCTCAAATAGTTTTGGTTTTGGTGGAACCAACTGTACCCTTGCATTCCAAAAATATAAAGACTAATTCAACTATCCGAACTTAAGTGAGAAAGCGCTATGCTTTCTCACTTTGTTTATCGCACCATTTTCTCCACATAATTTGATATTGATCTTCTAGTTTTTGAGCAAATTGAATTCCATCACATAAAACTGAACCTAGTAATGCTGGGCGAAGCTGCCTTCTCATCTCCTCAAG
This sequence comes from uncultured Ectothiorhodospiraceae bacterium, assembly GCA_945787715.1. Classification (GTDB taxonomy): domain Bacteria; phylum Pseudomonadota; class Gammaproteobacteria; order S012-40; family S012-40; genus CALZJE01. The sequence continues at coordinate 46,934 of CALZJE010000010.1, forward strand.
CCCAGACAAGTTGCTTGCCAAGCTCACAGCTCTTTCTACATACTCTTCTTTATTATAAGCAATACACTCAATACACTCGGCCAATCCTAAATTCTGTAACGTGCTATGCCCCATTCGTGAAGCATGTTCATCACCGACCAAAGTGATGACGGGAACACCCATCATTAAAGCGTGACAAGTAATTGTGTGTCCTGCCCACGGAAATGTATCTAACATAATATCTATTTGGTTGTGACCAACAAGATAGCTTGAAAAATCATTAGATGGTTGTAGCATCAATCTTTTAGCATCTACACCATGAGAAACAAAAAAATTCTCAATTCGCTCTTTAGTGGAAAGATCATTAAAAGAGTGATTTTGAATCACCATTTTGGAATCTGGTACAGACAATAACACCTTGCTCCATAATTCAATGATATCTTCCCCAATCTTCACCAAATTGTTATACGATGCAAATGTAATATAGCCATTATCAATTGCCGGCAATGACGATATGTCTGGCGCATCCACTGGAGGTTTATAACAATAAAATGCCTGAGGAATCCTCACTAATGATTCCGTATAAAACGGATCTGCAGTATCTGTGGGATCACAGTATTCATCAGTGATCAAATAATCAATCGAATTCAAACCTGTTGTATTTGGATAACCTAAATACGACACCTGCACTGGGGCAACACGTTTTGCGAATACAACAAGGCGATTCCCATTAGTATGACCAGCTAGATCAACGAGAATGTCAATCTTATCCTTGCGTATCATTGCCTCTACTTCTTCATGACTTAACGAATAACATTGCCGCCAATAATCGATATTCTTTTTGATTCGCTCAGTGACATAATCTTGTTTTCGCACATCAGAATAACAATAGATTTCAAACGTTTCTTTATTGTGATTAGCAAGAATCGGCTCCAAGAAATATGCAACTGAATGACTACGAAAATCAGGGGAAACATACCCAATGCGCAATTTTCGATCGGAATTTAATGCGTTTTCGAAAGTGATATTTTCGCAGTTGCCACTTTGCTGCTTAACTCCCCATTTAACATGTGCTTCAAATATCTCTTGACGGGTATATAAACGACTATAATTCATGGAAAGCAAGTGGGCACTCATCAATTCTGCAAATTCTGAATTTATCCTCAATGCATTCCGATAACATTGGTCTGCTTCTTTAGCTTTCCCTTGTGACAACATCATAGTAGCAAGCAGTGAATGCACTTCAACATTTTCAGGTTCAAGCTCCATCGCATTCATAAGCGCCTTGATGGCACTCTCTATATCGCCAAGTTTGCTTAATGTGTTTGAGTAATTAATAAAAATATCAGCGCGGCTTGAATTAATTTTTAGCGCTTTCTCAAGACAGTTTTTTGCCTCCTTGTATTCGGCTAACACAGTCAGCACCACACCCATGTTATTCAGTGCTTGATAATTTTCTGGCTGCAATGCCATAACTTTACGATAACATTCTTTAGCATTAACAAACTCCCCTGTTTTCTGCATCGACGCACCAAGCCCCATCAATGCAGGCAGGAAATCCACCTGCTTTGCCAACGCAATTGAATATTGCGCCTTGGCTTCTTCATATTCATTCGTTAAGTAATAAAATTTGCCTAGGTTTGCATACGAACTTGGATTCTCAGGTTGTAATTTATGTGCATAAAACAGCTGTTTTCTAGCATCATCGTATCGGCCTTCTGCAATCATTATGTCTGCTAAGGAACTGACAACAGTTAGATAATCTGGTTTTAACTCCAATGCTTTTAGAAATGCGTTTTCTGCTTCTTTCATTCGTTTCTGCTGCTGATACAACAGTGCTAAGTTACGATAAGCCATCGGATAATTCGGTTGAATTGCAATTGCTTTTAAGAAACATTCTTCTGCTTCATGAACTTTAGAAACACTAACCTTTATCGAACCCAGATTATTGAACGCCTGTGCAAATGTTGGATTTATTTGAGTAGCTTTAGAATAATTTTCCTCAGCCTCCTCCCACTTATTCAAAAACTCCTGGCATTTTCCCAAGTTAAAATACCCCTCTGCTAACTTAGGCTGAATACGTATTATTTGTTCAAAGCTTTTTTCCGCTTCGCTAAAATCACCTAACTTCCCATAAATCATACCTAATAACACCCAGGCATCCACATTGGATTTATTTTTTCGGCAAATACTTTTACACAATCGTAGAGCGTCTTGGGGTTTATTTTCATTCAGCAGTAACTCTACTCGAGAAAGTTTGTCTTTTTTCATAATTAAGTTTCTAGCTTGATATTTTATTATTCTATAAGATAATGGTTCACAATAATCATATTTCTTATCATACTAAACACTTTCCGCCGATACCTAATCAATTGACTAAAACAGGCTACATTATGGGCAAACTTTACAATGAACTGGATGATAATCTAATCAGCTTTATTGGCGATCAAAAAATCTTCTTCATTAGTACAGCGCCAGACGAGGGTCGCATCAATTTATCTCCCAAAGGGATGGATACATTTTCGGTCATCGGTAAAAACGTAGTCGCATTTTTAAACCTCACCGGTAGCGGCAATGAAACCGCCGCACACTTAAAAATCAATCCACGAATTACGGTTATGTTTTGTAGTTTTAGTAAAACACCACTAATTCTTCGATTATATGGCAAAGGCAGTGTAATCCAGCCAGGAGACAATGCTTGGAATAACTGGCTTTCCCGATTTAAAGATTATCCTGGAGCAAGACAAGTAGTGACGATAGAAATTGAGTCCATTCAAACCTCATGTGGCTTTGCAGTACCATTAGCAGAAACGATAATAGAACGCGGTACATTGCAGAAATGGGCTGACAACAAGGGTGAAGAAGGTGTTAAAGAATACTGGAAAGAGAAAAACCAAACTAGCTTGGACGGCTATCCAACATATATATTAGACAAAGACAATTGAACCATGAAATATTATTCGCACAATTCTCAAATCTAACGACTTATCTACGACAGCGGAATTTGTAAGTTCTCCATAAATGAAAACCAAATTGGCAACGTGATTAAACTAAGCGCAGTCGATAGGGTTACAGCGGTCGCGTAAAAAGCACTATCCAATTTAAACCGATCGCAAATCACCAGGCCGATCACCATACTTGGCATTGCTGCTTCTATCACCACTGCTGTTAATAATCGCCCATCTAATCCAATAGGGTAACTCGCCAGTAAAACAATGGCAGGCATTAACACAAGCTGTATTAGTACAATGGGAATAATAATCGGAAGACGCTTCCACTCTCCTTTGCGCCATTGCAAGCTTAATCCAAGTGAAAATAACATCAGCGGCACAACTCCTTTATCGAGCGTAGATAAAAGGCCAAACACAAACTGAGGTTGCGCAACATTGCTCAAATTCAAAATAACTGCGACGATAGCAGCAATCACGGCAGGAATTTTAAAAAAAGCCGTAATAGACAATCCTCCACCATCACCACTTCCATGTTTATAAGCAGTAAGTACACCCAAAGTAAAAAGCAATGGCGTGCATGCAAATAAATCATATTGAATGGCAACACCAGAGGCCCAACTACCTAGCGTGGTTTCTAATACAGGCAAACCTAGATAGGTTGCATTAGGGAAAGCTGCGGCTAATATTGCGGCACCAGCTGTGGCCGAAGGCAAATTACAACATCGGCATGTCAGCTTACCGATAAAAAATCCTGCAAGCACTCCTGTAATCGCTAAAATAACAATGCGGAACGAATCCACACTCAATTCTGTACGCCACAACAGGGATAATACGAGTGCGGGAAGAAGTAAAAAATAGACAGTGTCGGTTAACGCTTTGCGTAACACTTGCGGATCAAGACCGCCAGGTTTGAATAGTTGCCAGATTACGCCAAAGAAAATAATGACACCCATTTGGGCTACAACTTCAAACATAACTTTAATCTATTTCAAGGTTAATCATTGGAGACAAGTAACACAATCGACTGGGAAGCAATTCCTTCACCCTTCCCTTCAAAACCTAACTTTTCCGTCGTTGTTGCTTTCACACTAACTTGGTTTACAGAAATAGTCAGGTCTTCAGCCAGGTTTTGTCGCATCATCTCAATATAAGGTGCGAGTTTTGGTCGTTGAGCAATAATCGTTGAATCCAGATTTGCCACGCTATAACCATTTTCCTTGATCAAAGAGGCAACATGTCTTAAGAGAATTCGACTATCGATATTTTCAAAGTCTGCGCTGGTATCGGGAAAATGTTTACCTATATCTCCCAACGCTAGTGCGCCCAATAGTGCGTCGCAGCAAGCATGAATCAATACATCGGCATCTGAATGGCCTGCCAACCCTAAATCATGAGGCACATCTACTCCGCCCAAAATCAGTTTGCGGTTTTCTGCAAATGCATGAACATCATAACCCTGGCCTATTCTCATCACTTTTGAGCCTCTAATATTATTTTTGCTTGCGCTAAATCTTGTGGATGGGTGATTTTTATATTATCCCAGCGCCCTTCCACCATTACTGGCTCATAACCGGAGAGTTCCATGGCGGACGCTTCATCAGTGATTTTTTCAGACTGATGAATCACACTCTCGAGAGAATCGAGTAATTTTTGATATCGAAACATCTGGGGGGTCAGTGCTCGCCATAATCCAGCACGATCAACTGTTTTTTTAACACGCATATTATCGCCCGAAAACTTCAGCGTGTCGGCAACGGGTAGACCTAACAAGCCGCCAGTTGAATGAAACCACAACTCATCAATTAATCGCTGAATATCATCTTTATGCAAACACGGACGAGCCGCATCATGAACCATTATCCAGTCCATCGCATTAGCAATATTTTTCAAATATCGCAAACCATTCAACACGGAATGACATCGCTCTTTCCCACCCTCAGCGATATGAAGTTTTACACCGGTTCGCTCAAAATTCTGCTTAACTTCTTCCCAGTATTCATCGCCTTTTGAAATCACCACCACGATCCCAGCAACTTTTGAATTCGATAAAAAACGTGAAATACTCAGCTCGATGACTGTTTTTTTCTGAATTTTGAGATATTGTTTTGGATGATTCACTTTCATCCGTTTTCCAACACCGGCAGCCGGAAGCACTACCCATAAGCTAGGAGAGTTTGTTGTCATTGTTTTATTTTGTTTCTATTACTTGAAAGTAGGTTTCGCCTTCCTTGATCAAACCTAACTCAGTACGAGCTTTTTCCTCAACCACATCCAAGCCTTTTTTCAAATTTAAAACTTCTGAATCGAGCAATCGGTTTCTCTCTTCGAGCAAAGCATTTTCCTGTTTATGATCTTCGATTTTAGCTTGTAGCTGCCATGCATCCGGGAGACTATTATCGCCAAACCATAGGGAATATTGGAGAAGGACAAAGAAAAATAACAAAAGGATGGATAACCAACGCATACAATTCTTCCGCTTAAAAACGCTAATCGTCGCGAGGCTCAGAGTGAAAACATGGCCTCACCAAAAATGATGAAGCCATAACTAAAAACTTGGAAAATCAGTTGATCCTCGTGTTAGAGCACAATCACTTGATTTGCATTCTAACCTCACATTAAACTGATATTTCTAGGTTAAACGAATTTACTTTAAATTGTAAAACGCATCTTTACCCGCATATTTTGCTGAATCACCTAGCTCTTCTTCAATTCGGATCAATTGATTGTATTTTGCCAATCGATCGGAGCGAGATAGTGAACCTGTTTTGATTTGACCACATGAGGTAGCAACAGCCAGATCAGCAATCGTTGTATCTTCTGTTTCACCTGAGCGATGAGACATCACAGCTGTATAATTAGCTGCTTTCGCCATATCAACCGCCGCTAATGTTTCAGTCAAAGTTCCGATTTGATTAACTTTGATCAAAATTGAGTTAGCGATCGATTTATCGATACCTTCTTTTAAGATCTTAGAGTTAGTCACAAACAAGTCATCACCAACTAATTGGATTTTGTTACCTAATCGTTCGGTTAACTTAGCCCAACCATCCCAATCACCTTCATCCATGCCATCTTCGATGGAGACAATGGGGTATTTATCTACCCAGTTTGCAAGGTAATCAACAAATTCTTCACTGGTAAGCGATTTACCTTCTGACTCAAGATGATATTTACCATCTTTGTAGAATTCGGAACTGGCAGCATCAATGGCCAAAACAACATCTTCGCCAGCTTTATATCCTGCTTTTTCTATACTTTCGAGTATAACCTGGATAGCTTCTTCGTTTGAACCAAGATTAGGTGCAAATCCACCTTCATCACCAACGGCAGTGTTCAATCCTTTTGCTGCCAATACTTTTTTCAGTGCGTGAAAAATTTCAGCGCCGTAGCGAATTGCTTCGCGAATGTTTGGCGCACCGATAGGCATAATCATGAACTCTTGCACATCAATATTATTGTCTGCGTGCTCACCACCGTTGATAATATTCATCATAGGTGTGGGGAGTAGTGTGTCATGTTCTCCACCAAGGTAGCGGTAAAGTGGCATTCCTGCATCATTACTGGCTGCTTTTGCAACGGCCAATGAAACTGCAAGAATTGCATTTGCACCAAGCTTACCTTTATTTTCTGTTCCATCAAGATCAATCATTGTTTGATCGATGACAGATTGTGCGGTCGCATCCATTCCTACAAGCGCATCTTTTATCGCAGTGTTTACATTTTCGACTGCTTTTAATACACCTTTTCCGCCGTAACGTTTTGGATCATCGTCACGTAGCTCTACTGCTTCTCTTGATCCAGTCGATGCACCTGAGGGCACTATCGCACTTCCACGAGTTCCACTATCAAGGATTACGTCAGCTTCTACAGTAGGGTTTCCGCGCGAATCAATTACTTCTCTTGCACGTATATCAGCGATTTTTGGCATTTTTGCTCCATTCATTTCTATCTCTAGCTCAATTTCTTGTTACATAAAGTGTGCGTTATAACAGGGTTATATGACACTTGAGTATCGAGCCGACTATTAATTAATCATTCTCTTAATTTTCGAGGCGTATTATCTAAGAAATTGACTCTCAGGAAAAGGTTTACTTTTAACAACTTGATCAATTTCCAATAATGTCTCTAATAATTCTTTCATTAAGTGCATCGGCCAGGCATTTGGGCCGTCACTTAACGCTTTTTCAGGATTGGGATGCGTCTCCATAAACAATCCCGAGACACCTGCTGCCACTGCAGCTCGCGCCAAAACAGGGACATGCTCACGTTGCCCACCTGAACTTCCACCCTGCCCCCCTGGGAGCTGCACAGAATGAGTGGCGTCATAGACAACTGGGCAATTAGTTTCGCGCATTACTGCAAGTGAGCGCATATCTGACACCAAATTATTGTACCCAAACGACGCACCGCGCTCACAAACCATTATCTGTTCGTTGCCCGTTGCTTTAGCTTTGTTGACAACGTTGATCATATCCCATGGGGCGAGAAACTGACCTTTTTTGATATTTACGGGTAAACCTTGTTTTGCAACGGCCTGGATAAAATTTGTTTGCCGGCATAAAAATGCGGGTGTTTGTAGCACATCAACAACCGTTGATACTTCGCCCAACGGTGTATCTTCATGCACATCGGTAATAACAGGCACTGAAAGTTCTTTTTTTACCTTTTCAAGTATTTTCAGTCCCATTTCCACGCCAAGGCCACGAAAACTATCCATTGAAGAGCGGTTAGCTTTATCAAATGATGACTTGTAGATAAAAGAAATATTTAGTTCAGAGCAAATCTCTTTTAAACTACCCGCTGTCTCCATCGCGAGTTCTTCACTCTCAATAACGCAAGGGCCTGCAATAAGAAATAGTGGTTTATCGAGTCCCGCCTCAAAATGACATAATTTCATACTTATTTACTCGACTGATAGTTAAGTGCAGCGTTTAGAAACCCGGTGAACAGTGGATGTCCATCTCGCGGTGTAGATGTGAATTCAGGATGGAACTGACATGCAACAAACCAAGGGTGATCAGGAATCTCTACAACCTCGATCAATTTCTCATCAATAGACACACCAGATAATCGTAAACCAGCTTCTTGTAATGGTAAGCGATATTGATTGTTAAATTCATAACGATGGCGATGACGCTCTTCAATCACTTCATTACCATACATCTGACGCATTAAAGAGCCATCTTCTAAACGACACTTCTGAGCTCCCAGTCGCATACTGCCACCAAGATCAGAGACTTCGCTTCGTTTTTCGATACCACCTTGAGATGTCACCCACTCTTTGATCAATCCTATAACCGGATTTTCACTATCCTTATCAAACTCCGTGCTATGCGCATTTTCTAGGTGAGCAACATGACGAGCAAATTCGACAACCGCGAGCTGCATACCCAAGCAGATTCCTAAGTAAGGAATATTATTTTCTCGTGCGTATTGAATTGCCTGAATTTTACCCTCAACACCACGCTCTCCAAATCCACCTGGAACTAGAATAGCGTCAACAGCATTGAGACAAGAGAGACCATCAGTTTCAATATCTTCAGAGTCAATATACTTTATATTCACTTTGGATGACGTTTGAATACCTGCATGATGTAGCGATTCTGTTAAGGATTTATATGCTTCTGTTAAATCCATATACTTGCCAACCATGGCGATTGTCACATCCCGCTGTGGATTAGCCATCGCATCAACAACATGCTTCCATTCCGACAAGTCTGATTCACCAGCATCAAGATGAAGACGATCCACAACAAACTCATCAAGCCCTTGGGCATTTAGTACCATCGGAATTTCGTAGATATTATCCACATCATGTGCCGAAAAAACCGCTTTTTCTTGAACATTGGTAAATAGCGCTATTTTCTTTTTCTCATCATCGGTAATTGGACGCTCTGAACGGCAAACTAATATATCGGGCTGAATTCCAATCCCTCTCAGTTCTTTAACAGAATGTTGCGTTGGTTTAGTTTTTAATTCACCGGCAGTCTTAACATAGGGGAGAAGGGTTAAATGCATAAAGAGCGCGCGCTCAGGACCTAACTCTACACCCAACTGCCGAATACTCTCCAGGAATGGCAGTGACTCAATGTCACCCACTGTACCGCCAATTTCAATTAAGGCGACATCACTACCTAATGCGCCTTCTAACATACTCCGCTTTATCTCATCCGAGATATGGGGAATAACTTGAACTGTCGCACCGAGGTAATCACCTCGACGTTCTTTACGAATAACCGTTTCATAAATACGACCGGCCGTAAAATTATTCTTTTGGGTCATTTTTGTTCGAATGAATCGCTCGTAATGCCCCAGATCTAAATCTGTTTCAGCACCATCCTGGGTGACAAAAACTTCACCGTGTTGAAATGGACTCATGGTACCGGGATCCACATTGATATACGGATCCATTTTTATAAGGGTTACTTTCAATCCACGTGCTTCAAGAATTGCCGCTAATGAAGCCGATGCAATACCTTTACCTAAGGATGAAACTACGCCACCAGTTACGAAAATATACTTTGTCATTAATGATTTTACTCAAGGGGGAAGAGTTAGTTTTGAAGGGACTAAAATTTAACAAATTCCTGGATTTTTCTCAATGCTTAACACATAAGAAATCAGGGTAAATTGCGAACTGAATAATTTAATTGCACTTAATTTACATTTCTTAACATTGTTTTACGCTTAAATACAATTTATATAAGGAATTTCTAACGTAATAATATTCATAGATAAAAATATCAAACACGCTATACATCCATATAGTACATATAGGGATATAGTTAAACACTAATAAGATTACTTAATACTCAACTTTACATTTCTGTCATAAAAGAGTAAGTTTACAAAACTAGTACTTTAGTACTAGTTTTGAATGATATACAATCTATTTTTGTTTAACTAGTAATCGTTTTGGATAGTATACGAATGAGAGTAGCTAGCTCTCAAATACTTTTAAAAGATCGACTAAGTATATTTAGCATTTTAAAAATTTTCGCTATATTACCGATTCATTACCCAATATTAAGGATATTAGAAACCCTATTATGCAAGAACGGGACGCAAGACTATTATCGGAATCTGGCGAGCTAGATAAAATTATTATTAGGCAAGCTGAAGAGAATGTTGGTTGGACTATCAAACTAGTCTCAAAAAGTGGCAGCGAGCAAATGTTGCATTCAAAGCGAAGCAAATCGCCAAGAATTTTCAAAACATCGGATGCCTCTCTCCGTTGTTGCCAAAGAATTGGTATCAACGAAGCTAACGTTTTACTTTAAAACAGATTCGAAGTGTGGAGCGTAGCCACTACGCTCCGTAAACACTTTTTATCAATTAAACCACGCTGCCAATTTCGAACTAAATAATCCTACTTTTCGAGAATCACTACGTTCGTTTATAAACTTTTTCCGAAGTTCACCCTAAAATCACACAAAAAAGCCGCACAGCTAGTATCAAGCAATTAATCAATAATGATCTAACCTAAGCAAATATAGACCCACAGATTTTTAACTAAAGCAGATAGACGCTAAACACCATATTAATAACATAACAATGAGTAGCACTCTCTACAATTTCTGCCGTATACGTAAAACAAATAACAATAACCTTGCTACTCTATTATTAGATATCTTAATTTACACCTTTAAAGAAAATCATTATGATTCAGAAGGTGAACATCGCTGTTGGGCAGCCGTCAATATAACCATTTTAATTATTGGGTATAGCTCCACACCGAATACTTATTGAAATAATAATAGATAGTATCAACAGGCGTTTTTTAGTGACCACAAGACTAGTATTAGCGCGAACAATTTTAACGGCAAGCGTCTCAATTCTTGCTTCGTGCTCGTTCATTAATAAAAATCTCGATCATAGTGATCCTTCTCCAAATTCAAATTCCGGTGGTATAGTTCTGCCTGATAGCTCTGTTTACGAAGGAGAAATGAAAAACGGCTTTTTCAACGGTAATGGAAAGCTCTCATGGCGCAATGGAATGCTCTATGTCGGAAAATTTAAAAATGGACTATTCCATGGTATTGGAAGGCTCGAAACCACTGTGGGTGATATTTATGAAGGGCACTTCCATCGTGGTTTATACCATGGCATGGGCATTTTAAGTTATCATAACGGCGATAAATATAATGGTCAGTTTAAAGATGATCTTCGTCACGGAAATGGTACCCTATATTTTCAAAATGGAAATCGCTATGAAGGACAGTTTCACCAAGGTAAACTCCAAGGACAGGGAAAATTGACCGTCAAAGACCAAGGGCGATATAGAGGTCAGTTTGCAAACGGACGCTTTGAGGGCCAAGGTGTGTATGAATTTATATCTGGTCAAGTATACTCGGGCAGTTTTCATCAAGGTCAATTTAGTGATCAAGGAATTATGACTTATGAAAATGGAAGCCAGTATATTGGTGAATTTAAGAATGGCCTACGTCACGGAAAAGGAAAATTTAGTTGGGCTAACGGAGACTACTATTTAGGATGGTTTCTCTTCAATGATAAAGAGGGGACAGGTATTTGCCGTTTTAAACAAGTCACTGCTGAATGCAAATACAAAGGCAATGAGTTAATCAATTTCGGCAACGGGCACGATCCCCGTGAACGTAATTTTAGATATAGAACATAGACAAGTAATAAACGTATAAAAAAAGCCGAGCTAAACTCGGCTTTTTTTATATCTAAGATAACTTGCGTTTAAGGAAGCGAAGTTTCTTGCTCTGCTCCTTCCTTTTCAGGTGGCATCAGGTCTTGTTTTGTCACACCCAGCATTAACGCTGACGAAGACGCAATATAGATCGAGGAATAAGTTCCCACAATAACACCGATTATTAATGCTGTCGCAAATCCGTGAATTAATTCACCACCAAACACAAATAACGCTAACAATACTAATAATGTTGTTAAAGAAGTCATTAACGTTCTTGATAGTGTTTGGTTAATAGAATTGTTCATCACATCTTCAGGCGTTCCTTTACGCATAATGCGAAAATTCTCGCGCACTCTATCGAACACCACAATGGTATCGTTGAGCGAATAACCGATAACGGCAAGTACAGCAGCTAATACAGTGAGATCAAACTCCAATTGGAAGAGAGCAAAAATACCAATGGTAAAGATAACATCGTGTACTAATGCAGCAACAGATCCTAAAGCGAAACGCTTCTCAAACCTTAAAGCAACATAAATAAGGATACAGCCCAATGCGATAAGCATTGCCATGCCGCCCTTTTCAACTAGTTCATCACCAATCTGAGGGCCAACGAACTCAATTCGTCGCATTTCAACCGGATCGTCAGATGTATTTTTCAGTATGGACAGCATTTGTGTACTAAGCTCTACATTGCTGATACCTTCACGTGGCGCAATACGGACTAACACATCCTTCACCGTACCAAAATGTTGAACCACCGCATCACCAAAGCCATTTGCTCCAAGCTCACTACGCACTTTATTTAGATCGGCACTCGATTGATAACCTACTTCAATCAATGTACCACCCGTAAAATCGATACCAAGATTCAATCCACGACCGACTATCGCAGTAAGGCAGATAACTAACAAGACGCCTGAGATTATCAATGCCTTTTTCTTCAGTTTCATAAACTGAATTGTTGGAAGTTTTGAAAACAATTGCATGTTGGTTAGCCTTCTAAATCGACAATTTGGTTATTCGGCGTTTACCGTACGCTAAATTAACAACAGCGCGTGTACCCATAATTGCGGTAAACATTGACGTGAGAATTCCAATAGAAAGGGTAATCGCAAATCCTTTGATAGGCCCTGTTCCAATAGCAAACAGAATAACCGCAGCAATCAGTGTTGTAATATTTGCATCAGCGATTGTGATAATTGCTTTGCCATAACCAACATCGATAGCTGATTGAGGTTTTAAACCATTCCGCAACTCTTCCCGTATACGCTCGAATATCAGAACATTAGCATCAACCGCCATACCAACGGTTAATACGATACCCGCAATACCCGGTAAAGTTAGCGTTGCCTGCATCATGGAGAGCACAGCCACGATAAGCACTAAATTCATCGCCAGCGCAAGATTGGCAACCATCCCAAAGCCTCGATAGAAAAAAGCCATACAGAAAAGAACCAACACAAAACCGATAATGACAGAGGCAAAACCCTGATCAATATTATCCTGTCCCAAGCTTGGCCCTACCGTCCGCTCTTCCACAATATCTATCGGAGCCGCAAGTGCACCAGCACGGAGTAAGAGTGCTAGATCTCTGGCTTCTTCAGTGCTATCAAGACCGGATATCTGAAAACGCTTACTCAAACGTTCACGAATCCGTGCAACGTTGATAACCTCTTCAACTTTACGTTTAACTTTAACCTCTTTACCATCAACCATTTTCTTGTCAGTTTTAAGCTCGATAAAAACAACTGACATCAATTTACCAACATTATCTTTGGTTGCATTGCTAAATATTCGTCCACCTTTACCGTCAAGGGTAATGCTAACATTCGGCCCACCCGATTGAGCATCAATACCTGACGCAGCATCAACGATATAATCCCCAGTTAACATGACCTGATTTTTAAGTAGAATCGGCTCTCCATCACGCTCTTTATAAAGTTTAGTGCCCGGTGGAATGCGGCCTTTTACGGCTGCTTGCGCACTGTGTTCTTCTTCAACCATACGAAACTCAAGTGTCGCAGTTGCACCCAAAATCTCTTTGGCTCTCGCCGTATCCTGAACACCTGGTAACTGCACTACGATGCGATCCAAACCTTGTTGTTGAATAACTGGTTCGGCAACACCTAGCTCATTAACACGATTACGCAGTGTTATAATATTTTGTTGAACAGCAAAGCGCTTGGTTTCAGTGATCTCAGCAGCGGCTAACGAAACTTGTAAATAAAAATATTTTTCATCATCTTTATCCTTGAAATCCAGGTTACGGAATTCCTGACGAAGTACTTTCTTAGCATCACTTCGAACGGCATCATCTCTAAATTTCAACACCACGTGTCCGGTGTCTTCAGCCACATCACCATCTAAATCTATATTTAAATAACGAACCTTATTTTCACGTAACAAAGAACGAAAATCACCTTTATAACGCTCAAGTGATTGGGTGATCGCTGCGTTCATATCCACCTCCATTAAGAAGTGAACACCGCCTCGCAAATCCAAACCAAGATACATTGGCAGTGCATTAATCGATCGCAGCCAAGATGGTGTTGCAGGCGCAAGATTGAGCGCAACAACATAACCTGTGTCAAATGAACTTCGAATAACGTCCTGAGCTTCCAGCTGAATTTCAGTATTCTCAAAACGAGCTAAAATACCGCGATCATCCAAGACAATACTTTTATACTTAATTTGTTTATTTTCTAATGTGGCTTCAACTTTCTTGAGTGTTTCTTGATCTACAGTGACAGTTCGTGTACCTGAAATCTGAATGGCAGGGTCTTCACCGAAAAGATTGGGCAGTGCATAGACACTACCAACAAGAACAACAAGAATTACGAGAATGTATTTCCACAAAGGATACTGATTCATCATCCCAGCATTTCCTTAAAGGGTTTTTGATTTTCTAACTCGGTTATTTCATAAACTTGCGAGTTAAAAGACAAGAAAAAGCCTGAAACTCCACAAGAAATTTCAGGCTCAAAGAATTACGCGCTTTTTATAGTGCCTTTTGGTACTAGTGAAGCAACAGATTGACGTTGGATTTTGACTTCGACACCATCAGAAATCTCTAATGTGACAAAGTTATCATTCACGTCTGCAACTTTTCCTAACAACCCGCCGCCTGTCACAACTTCATCACCTTTTGATACTGATTCAGTTAGTTTCTTATGGTCTTTTGCACGTTTAACTTGCGGACGAATAATTAAAAAATAGAATATTACAAAAATAATAATTAATGGTAGAAAGCCCAGCAAACCTGCGTCAGTGGGAGCACCACCTTCTGCCATTGCATCAGAGATGAAAAAGCCCATTGTTTCAATCCTTATTGAATACTTGGAATAATTGCGCAATCTTCAGTGTAACTACACAGTACATTCATTTTTTGCTCAATATCATCGTTGCTTTCGTACTCAATCGGTCACATATATTTATATGCTCCCTCTTTTCCGTGCAAAAACGCCTCGATCTGAAACAAAATCTAAATACGCTGATCAGTTACTCTTCGGTCAGACAAACACAAACTTCCGCCAAAATTAAAGTGGCACATTATTACACATTCAATGCCGATTAGTAGCGCTTGGCATAAAATTCTTTCACAAATTCGTCAAATCGTTGCTGCTCAATCGCTTCACGCATTTGACGCATAATCGTTTGGTAATAGTGTAGATTGTGAATTGTGTTTAAACGACTGCCTAATATTTCACCAGCTTTATCTAAATAACGTAAATAACTGCGCGAATAATTTTGACAGGTGTAACAAGAACACGATTCATCTAAAGGCTTAGTATCTTTTTCATACTGACTATTACGAATTTTTATCACACCTTGTTCGACGAATAAATGACCGTTTCGCGCATTTCTGGTAGGCATAACACAATCAAACATATCCACACCACGTTTCACAGCTTCAACCAAATCTTCAGGTTTGCCAACACCCATGACGTAACGTGGTTTATCCTGTGGTAAGAGTGGTGTTGTATTATCCAAAATAAAATGCATTTCGTCTTTAGGCTCACCTACCGACAATCCGCCTAGTGCATAACCGTCAAAACCGATTTCTAACAGTCCCTTTAAAGACTCCTCACGCAAAGCGGGATACATCCCTCCCTGCACAATCCCAAATAGGGCATTTGAATTATTTCCATGAGCGTCTTTCGATCGTTTAGCCCACCGAAGCGACAATTGCATGGAATCATTCGCCTCTTTTTCAGTGGCTGGGTAAGGCGTACATTCGTCGAAGATCATCACGATATCAGAGCCAAGTTGCCTTTGAACCTGCATAGATTCCTCCGGCCCAATAAACACTTTTGAACCATTGAGTGGTGAACGGAAGTGAACACCCTCTTCAGTGATCTTGCGCATATCCCCTAAACTGAAAACCTGAAATCCGCCAGAATCGGTCAAGATTGGCTTATGCCAATTCATAAAATCATGCAGATCACCGTGGAGATTAATAATTTCTGTCCCGGGACGCAGCATTAAATGGAAAGTATTCCCCAAAATAATTTCTGCGCCGGTCGCTTCCACTTCTTCAGGTGTCATCCCTTTTACGGTGCCATAGGTCCCTACTGGCATAAAAGCAGGAGTCTGAATAGTACCGCGCTTGAAAGTAATTTGCCCACGGCGTGCTTTATTATCTGTAGAGATTAAATTGAACTGCATTATTGAAGATTGCCCATTTGCTTAGAAAACAGGCCTATTATCCTTGAAATGTGGAATAAGTGCGAATTCTTGCTATACCAAACTTAAAAAATTAGTGATTAAGTGCGAGCATTTTAAGAAGTACACATCCAGTGTTGATAATATCCACATCAATCAACTCACCACCAAAATAAAGATAGATCACATCGTACTGGGAAAAATCGGTTTTTAAAAATTGCATAATTTCACGTAAAAATACATCTTTCAACGGTGAATCTGAAGTGAGTAAAAACACAGCAATATTACCTTGAGCCAAATTCTGAGACTGGACAATTTCCGCTTGACGAAGACAATATCCAGAATTCTCTTTAGACCAACCGGTTTCAGTAAAACAGATCTTATTTTTTAACGAAGAATCAACAGAAGCTAATAACTGGATGATTTTTTCATCCGTTTCATTTTCTTTCACTTCAAAAAGTAGTGGGTACTCTTTATCCACATCGGAACAAAACTCTTCAATCTGCTCAGCACTGCATTGCGTCCAAAACTTATATGGTGCCAAAACAGTTTTGAATCGCTTTACGTAAAACGTTAAATGCCAATCCTCAGGAAGCTTGTTTTCATAAAATGAGCCTTGCCATTGATCATGTTCCCAACCATATGCCCCAATGTGCATTAACATTTACAGACTACCTCTACCTTATTAATTAAGGGAATTAATATAACCTAGAAGAATTCCTAAGCCAAACCGGAAACATTTTCAGGAATACTATGTAAAAAACAGACAAAATCCTTAAACCTAAACACAGCTATCAGTTTTAAATCATGAATGTAGTTAATACAGAAAGATAGCTCGCCGATAAAATTGAAATAGTAGCAACGATCTCAGGAATTATTATGATTTTAAATTTGCCAACTTCATCAACTTTTTCAAAACTAACAATCAGTCTTCTAGCAGCAATCATGCTTAGCGCATGCAATCCACAAGAAATGACGCTAATCAACGATCAGTCAGATAATCAAGATGAAATAACAACCATGACAACCCCGCGCATCACCATGGGTTTACCAATAACGCTATCGAGCGTGGTGTATGACACAAACAACAAATCAAGTAAATTACATTCCCGAGCGACAAACTCCGATCCAAGTGATTGTAGCGAGCACTTTGATCCACACTCAAACTTCATGGAGAACGGATATAGCATGTCGCGTTTTCTTGTTGGTTTATCGCAGCAACAAAGCTGCTTTGCCGATTTTATTATGGCAAGTGTTGTAACTCAGGGTACAAATTGGATAAACCAAGGCGTTATCACACTTCCCTCAAACCCTAATGACTCAGAAGCGCCAACTCATGTTCAACTCGAACAATCTGGTGATACCAACCAGGTCTGGTTATACTTTCATATTCCGGGTGAAACACTACCCACCGACCGCAGCAATGTAAATACGCTTTACCTCACCTGGACTGGCATTGAAAATAACATGACAGGTAAATTCTACATGGTAAACATGCCACAACAAACAGATGACCCGGATGCGCCAGAAGGTTTGCGTGTTGATTTTGTTCGCACAACAACATCTGCAACAAACAAAATTTATCTTAATATGCGTGAGACACACAGTGGCGGGATGGGTGGTTTTCGTATTGATGTAAATCGAACAGGTAACGGAGCTGACGCTATTTATACGGCAAAGGGATTAATTACATTTCTTGGTCAACCATTTCCCAACCTCCCGGATGGAATAGCGCTACCGGAATTTTCAGCCACCGCTGTAGTAGATGCAGACGGCCTAGGTGCCACATCAGCAAACTTCAATAAATTTGCGGTATCTCTGAATAACGACTCAAATCAAGATGGTGTGATTGATCCTGATGCTAATGAATTTGACCTAGGTTCATATCAATTTGATATCAACGACACAACCTATTTTGATCCTGCTCTCTATGATTCCACGGATACTGAAACACCTTTTGTAGAACAAGTGTTGGAGTGGCGAAATAAATCGACCGGAAATGCCACTTACATCGCGGATCATCAACGCATACAACCTTCAGTCCCAGAAGCGCATGCAAACTATACTATGTTTAATTGTTTAGAACGCGAACTATGCGATTACAACGGCAATGGCGTTTTGGATGATAATAGTGGCGAATGGGAAGGCTGGAATTTAGGTGTAGGCTACTTAACAGACACATGTATTGATGATGCAACTGTGTTGAACAATGATTGTAATGCATTTGTGAGCAAGTTTTTTGAATCAAATATGTTCGGAATAGTGTCACTAAACTCTACCGCACTGGAGCCTACAGATGACTGGCGTAATGCAGAACTTGCAAATATTACTCAATTAACCACTGTGCATTCTGAAGATGATTTAACAGGTGAAACGACATTTATTGTTCCAAACCCATCTGCCATGTAATTTAATAACTAAAGGGAAGGCGTCTAACCTTCCCTTCATCCTATAAATAGCAGTTGATTCAACTAATCAGCACCACCTATTTTTTTTCTTGCTTCTAGTGCAATACTTAACACATCATCCAGTTTACGATCAACCACCACAAAATGTCCCATCTTACGCCCAGGTCGTGCAACATCTTTACCGTAAAGATGTAATTTCAAATTGGGAATAGAAGTTAATATATTCCAATCCGGCTCAACACTTTTTTCACTACCATCGTAAAACCACAAATCTCCAAGCAGGTTAACCATAACGGTAGCACTGTGAGAATCGGGCGATCCCAATGGTAAGCCACACATAGCGCGTACCTGTTGTTCGTATTGACTGGTAACACAACCATCAATAGTAAAATGACCACTATTATGTGGTCGTGGCGCTATTTCATTTATCAACAACTCACCATTACTAATAAAAAACTCGACAGCAAGCACACCCACATATTCCAATTTTTCAGCCAAATCATCAGCCACTTGTTTGGCTTTATCAAGCAGGTCTTGAGTTGTTCTTGCGGGAACAATTGAAACATCAAGAATTCCCTCAGTATGTTGATTCTCCGCAAGGGTAAAACATTCAGTAGCACCATGAGCATTTCGCGCCATTACCACAGACACTTCCAGATCCAACGATAACATTTTTTCAATCACACATGGTGCATCAAAGTTATGAAAGGCCTGTTTCGCTTCTTCAATAGAACTGACTCGCTCTTGCCCTTTTCCATCATAACCAAAACGTGAAATTTTCAAAATTGCAGGAAAAAGATCAGCAGTTACTTCAGCGAAATCAGATTCGTTTTCGATAGTAAAAAATGGTGCAGTGGTAAATCCATTATCTCGAAGAAATGTTTTTTCTATGATTCTCTCTTGTGCCACAGCGACCGCTGATGCTGATGGATGAACCGACATGTGTTGCGCGAGAACTTCCAACGTTTTCGCAGGTACATTTTCAAACTCAGTTGTTGCAGCCGCACAGTTTTTTGAAAGATACTCCAATGCTTCAGCATCATCATAATCAGCAACAATGTGCTCATCTGCAATCAAGCCAGCAGGACAGCCCTCTTGCGGATCAACAACAATAACGCGATAACCCAACTCATGAGCAGCACAGACAAAAAAACGACCGAGTTGACCACCACCCAACATCGCAAGTGTAGCTGGAGCTTTGATCATGGTTTGTTTTCCAACTCCATGGCAAAAACCATCTGCTTCTGCTTTTCGCGGAATTCTTCCAGCTTCTTGGATGTATCGGCGTTTTCATTTGCCAACATAGCAACCGCAAACAAACCGGCATTCGCCGCGCCTGCTTCACCAATCGCAAAAGTTGCGACCGGAATTCCTTTGGGCATTTGAACAATAGAAAGCAGAGAATCCTGCCCCTGAAGATGACGCGAAGGCACAGGTACCCCCAAAACCGGAACAATTGTTTTCGCGGCAATCATCCCAGGCAGATGCGCAGCACCACCCGCTCCCGCAATGATAACTTTAATGCCTCGATCTGATGCTTCATCGGCAAATTCAAACATCAACTCAGGGGTACGGTGAGCAGAAACCACCTGTGCTTCATAGGCGATACCAAAATCGGCCAACATCTCCGCTGCCTTACGCATCACAGGCCAGTCACTGTTACTTCCCATCACAATAGCTACTTGTGGCTGTTTTTTGTCCGGCATGAATCCTCCAACAATGTACGATATGTAATTTTGGGCGCAATTATAACCGAATGGAGCAAGTATGGCAGGGGAAATAGGCGTTATTGAAGTGTTTCTCTCTCTGGAATCATTAGAACGAAAAACACACAGAAAAAAACACAGAAAAAACAACAAAGCCATCATCAACTAGCAATAATCAAGAAATAGCGGATAAAATAACTAAAATTAACGTTATGAGAAAACGAACTAACAAGGGTAGGTGAAAAACCTGTTAAAATCTTCAAGAAGACAGTAAGTCATTGTGACTCAGCTGCAGTTTAAAAATCAGGACATATTTGTGACCAATAACGACATCTTGCGCCGTATCCGCTATGCTTTCGACTTTAGCGATCCTAAAATGACTGCTATTTTTGAACTAGCAGATCTCAAAGTCACAAAAGAACAGATTTTAAATTGGCTGAAAAAGGATGATGATCCTGACTACCAGGAGCTTAGCGACAATCAATTAGCGATTTTTCTCAATGGTTTGATTAGCGAGAAACGGGGGAAGAAAGATGGGCCGCAGCCTGAGCCTGAGCAAAATTTGAATAACAATATCATTTTCAGAAAACTTAAAATCGCCTTGGACCTGAAAGCAGAAGATGTATTGGAAATTTTAGCACTGGCTGATTTCGAATTGAGTAAACACGAATTGAGTGCATTTTTCCGTAAACCAGGCCATAAACACTTTCGTGAATGCAAAGAACAAGTTTTACGCAATTTTCTACAAGGTATGCAGATTAAATATCGCGCCAAACCCTAATTAAAAGCTATAGGTTAAACGGAAATAGTTTTTTTACTACAGTCGGAAATTCGGC
This sequence comes from uncultured Ectothiorhodospiraceae bacterium, assembly GCA_945787715.1. Classification (GTDB taxonomy): domain Bacteria; phylum Pseudomonadota; class Gammaproteobacteria; order S012-40; family S012-40; genus CALZJE01. The sequence continues at coordinate 68,138 of CALZJE010000010.1, forward strand.
AGAAAGCGGATTAACTGAACCAGCACGTAAGATCAATCACTCAATCCCTATCGAACATATAATAATTCGTATTACAGAAACCAAATACTGGGAGAAAAAGCATCATGAAATTGACGATCAATATTGGAAAAGCAAAGAAGTTAATAGCAAAATCAATTGCTCAACATGTCATTTAGATGCGGAAAAAGGTACCTATAAAGATTCGGACATGCGCTTACCCAAATTAAGATAAACTCCCTTTTTAAAAAAGCTCACCAGCCCAATACACTTTTATAGTGAAAGTGTATCGGGCTTTTACTAGGTTAATCCACACCTCTGTGTATATACTTCATTCTAAGCCCGGCGTGCACTTAAATTTTGATTTGACTATCGATTCGCATTTTCAAGTTTCTTGTGGTTAAACGCGTAATACATTACCGGTATAACTAGGAGCGTCAGTATTGTCGAAACCAAAATACCGAAGATTAAGGCTATTGCAAGCCCATTAAAGATCGGATCATCAAGAATGAACAAAGCACCAAGAATCGCCGCGAGTGCTGTCAAAGCAATTGGTGTTGCTCTTACTGCAGCTGCACGGATAACAGCCTCCTGAAACTCCACTCCGCGTTTAATTTCTACATTAATAAAATCAACCAACAGAATAGAGTTACGCACAATTATACCCGCCAGTGCAATCATGCCTATCATGGAAGTTGCGGTGAACTGAGCACCAAACAAAGCATGGCCAGGCATAACCCCAATGATAGTCAACGGAATGGGAGCCATAATAACTAGCGGAACCATATAGGAGCGAAACTGTGCAACCACTAACAAATAGATCATAATCAAACCAACTGAGTAAGCCAATCCCATGTCACGAAATGTCTCGTAAGTCACTTGCCATTCGCCATCCCATTTTATACTGTACTGATAAGGATTCGACGGCTGATTAATCAGATACTGCTCAATGGGTTCATCAAGCAAGGGAGATAAAATTGTATCGCCCAACTGCGCGAGCACATCAAACATGCCATACAAAGGACTGTCCAGCTCACCCGCGAGATCACCCGTAACAAAAACTACCGGCAATAAATCCTTGTGGTAAATACTGTATTCACGTTGACTTTTTACAACACTCGCCACTTCAGCCAGAGGAATCAGGTTTCCATTTTGTGCCCTTACTTCCAGCGCAAGTAATGTAGAAATCTCAGCTTTATCTGCGGTACTAAATTCTAGACGAATAGGTACTGAGTATTTTACATGCGGAGTGTGCAAAGTGCCCACATCAGAACCGTGGAAAACGGTAGCGATAGCTTCTGCGATATTTTTCTGGTTAACACCCAGTTTGGCTGCTTTTTGTCGATCCACTTTGATGATCCATTTTGCAGAAGGTGTTTCCACGCTGTCATCTACATCAATAATGTCGTCAGTTTGCTCCAATATTTCACGTATTTTTTTAGCAACCTGGATTTGTCCGTTGTGATCAATACCGTAAACTTCAACAACCAAAGGCGCCTGTACCGGCGGGCCTGGTGGCACTTCAACAATCTTTACATTAGCATTATATTTTTCGCCAATAGCCTGTAACGGTTCACGAACAGACAATGCGATTTCATGGCTTTTACGATCTCGTAATTTTTTGTCCTGAAGATTAACCAGAATATCTGCCATATTTGCTCCTTCTCGCAGATAATATTGACGCACTAGACCGTTAAAATTAATCGGTGCAGCAGTGCCAATATAATATTGGTAATCTGTCACTTCAGGAACGCCGGAAAGATAAACACCTAGTTCTGCAAGAACACGCGCAGTCTGTTCCAGGCTTGATCCTTCCGGCATATCAACAACCACCTGAAACTCAGATTTGTTATCAAACGGTAACATTTTTAATACAACCAGTTTGATACCCGCCAGGCCAACAGAGCCAGCAATCAATACAACAATGCTCAAAGTTAACAACCAGCGCTTTCCCCTACCCTTTTTACCGTGTAAAAATGGGCGCACAACTCCATTAAAGAATTTGTATAAACGCGTGTTGCTTTCGTCCGTTTCAGCACTGTGTTCATGTTTACTATTTTTCAAAATTTTTAACGTCAGCCAAGGCGTTACAATAAATGCTATTGCAAGTGAAATGACCATACCCATGCTGGCATTTATGGGTATTGGGCTCATGTATGGCCCCATTAATCCACTAACAAATGCCATGGGTAACAAGGCTGCTACGACAGCAAATGTTGCAAGAATCGTAGGGCCACCTACTTCATCAACAGCTGCGGGAATAGCATCAGCAAGACTTTTATTACCAATTTTCATATGGCGATGAATATTTTCAACGACCACGATGGCATCATCCACTAAGATTCCAATAGAAAAAATCAAAGCGAACAGGGATACCCGATTCAAGGTGAACCCCCAAACCCAAGAAGCAAATAAGGTGAGTGCCAAAGTAACAAAAATTGCCACTCCGACAATGATCGCTTCACGCCATCCTAGTGCAAACAAAACAAGTAAAACAACAACAGCTGTCGCCAAGAAAAGTTTTTGAATCAGGGTCATGGCCTTGTCGTTTGCCGTTGCGCCATAATTTCGAGTAACTGTTACATTAATACCATCCGGTATAACAATGCCTTTTAGCTGCTCCAATCGATCGATGACTTGCTCGGAAACATCAAACGCATTGACACCTGGTTTTTTCGCGATTGCAACAGTAACCGCGGGGAATACCCCATTGCTGGCAATATTTTTATCACCAGCGGCTGGCCCAGTACCAAACCAGACGTATTGCTCAGCTTGATCTGGTCCGACACTAATGTCTGCGACATCGCGTAAGTGAATCGGTGCATCATCAACCAAAGCAACAACCAAATTTTTGATTTCTTCAACATTACTGAGAAACGTACCCGCTTGAATGAGAATCTCTTCGTTATTTTTTACAATTGAGCCAGCTTTTTGCGAAGTGTTTGCTGATATTAAAGCATATTTCAACTGATCCAGATCAATGCTATAACCTGCTAAGCGTTGCGGATCAAGTAATACACGAACCACATGATCAGGGCCACCGATGGTGTAAATGTCTCTTGTACCGGGCACACGTTTTAATTCGGCTTCAATCGCGTGGGCTACCTTCTGCAGGTCGTAGCCGGCCCGTTGCTCATCTTCCGTCCAAAGGGTTAGTGTAACAATCGGTACATCATCAATCCCTTTGGGTTTGATAATTGGCTGACCAACGCCTATGTTTTGAGGTAGCCAATCCTGGTTTGAATATATTTTGTTGTACAATCGAACAATGGCCTGAGTGCGATCTTCACCCACAACAAATTGTACAGTAAGCACCGACATACCAGGGCGTGAAACCGAATAGACGTGTTCGATACCCTCTATTTCAGAAAGCACCTGCTCTGCCGGTGTGCTAACAATGTTTTCAACTTCAATAGCAGTAGCACCAGGGTAAGGAATAAATACATTGGCAAAGGTGACATTAATTTGTGGCTCTTCTTCACGCGGTGTAACCATGACCGCAAACACACCTAGCAAAAAACCAACTAAAGCCAAGAGAGGTGTTATTTCTGAATGCAAAAACTTTTTGGCGATAGAGCCAGAAAAACCTAAGCGGTCACTCATTATTTTGACTCCGCTTGTTGCTTAAGATAAATACCAGCGCGCACGGGATCGAGAGCAACATTTTCACCGGCAGTTATGCCGGCCAATACTTCAGTTTTATCGCCGAAACGATGACCTAATCGGATTTGTCTGAGCATTACCCGGTTTTGAGCATTAACAACATATACAGCAACAACTTCACTACGATGAACTATGGCAGCATTAGGAATTAGCAGGCGTTCCGCTTCATCAATGGTAAAATCAACCTTCACTAACATACCCGGTAGTAGATTAGGAACCTTTGCTGGCAAGTTGGCGCGTACGCGAAATGTGTGGCTTGTCGGATTAGCGTAAGGAAACGTAATCATGCTTTTTACGGGAATAATTTTTCCTGCATTTTCTGCAAAGCGCACACTCGCTTTTTGATATTTTCGAATTGGATTGATAAAAGCCTGAGGAATATCCGTATTGACGCGAAGCTCGTGCAAGGAAAAGCCAGTCATTACCGGCTGTCCCATTTGAGTGGTTTCGCCCACTTGCACATGGCGTTCTACGACAACACCACTAAACGGAGCGCGAATCACAGTATTATCCACTTGTTCTTGAACTTCAGTTATCTTTGCTTCACTGGCAGCAACTCGAGCTTCAGCAGCTTTTAGCGCCGCTTTTGCCTTATCAAAGTCTGCATTTGAGACAATTTTTTCCTTAACCAGGCCATTGATACGCTTATATTCGAGTTGTGCATCTTTATAGCCCGCCTTGGCTTCATTTAAGCCAGCTTTAGCGGTACGCAAGCGAGCATTATATTCGTTATCTCGAATGCGCAGAATGACTTCACCTTTTTTTACGTAATCATTTACATCAAAGTTGATTTCAGTTACTCGTCCGGATACTTGTGCAGAAACTGTCGCTTTATTGATCGCTTCGACAACGCCATCAAAAGCTCGGGTTTGAGGAGATTTCTCCAACTTGACCGTGGCGATATCAAACGGTAGGTTTTGTTCCGCCAGAAGTATTTGAGGGCATATTAATATAAATGGGATCAACGATTTTATTAGGCGCATGCTGCAGTTCTCATAATGGGTTGACGAACGAGAGAGTAAATAGAAAAAGAAAAGAGGTATAAGAAGTATAAACCACTTTTCCCTAGGAATTCAAAAACATTCTTTTTGTAAAACTAAACCTGCCCATCTCAAAAAAATCTACGTCTGTTGAGATAAATATAGGCCCATATTTAAGGAATATGTTATAAAAAAGCTTAACGGTAGCCCAGAAGTAATCCAACCTGCAACGACCAGCGAAATTGTATTCAGCCAAACAGAGACCTCCTATTTCAAAACCTAACCTAATTACTAACATTGCTGAGCCATGCTACACTAAATGTATAAGGCTCTATTTGCTTTAATTGTTGGCTTACAGCCCCGCTAGTGCAGAATTTAAAAGTATTTCTCACCGTCTTCAGTCTTCTTCGCTTCAATAAGTCGTCGCCAACCCAAATAACTTTCTAAATATCGCGTAGAAACACCATTAAAATGGTATGAGACAATTTCTTAATAGACTAATGTATGCGTTTAAGTTTTGTATATAAAATATTTTGTCGATAACACGAACTTTAGACAAAGCAATAACACGTTTATGTGGTATACCTTCCTTCCCTACAAATGTTCGATAGATACTATTCCCATTGGTACATAATACGGTTTCTTGATTGACAAGTGGCTTGAGTGATTGATGAATTTTTTTTTCCGCTATATTCTGTACTGCGTGCTGCAAAAACCGATGTCGCCAGCGAAATGACGTGGTAATATCAACCTCACATTTCAATGCTGCTTTTCGTATCGTGTCATCATCACTTAAACTCTGACTGTATGTGAGCCATTTTTCTTTATGCCGTAGGCGAGCTATTCGTGAGTGCGTTAAATATTTTTTTCAGTCTTTGCATCGATAGCGCTGCAGATTACTTGTGCTTCCCGATTGCGATAGGCTTCCACTTTTGCAATGCAAGCAAAGTTGAAATTGCTCAAATGTACTTTCAATGTAACTACTCAGCGTATTCTAAATTTAAAACTTAAAATTGAGCGTTTGGTGCTATACCTGTCGTAGAAACCGTTGTCCGCACGGATGCGGACTTCGAGCGCCCATGGATGGGTTCACAGCGTGTTTTGAAGACATGTATAGTACCAAATGCGATTTGTGCATGATACGCTGAGTAGTTACCTTTCAATAACTTTTATACTTCCTGAGGCTTTAGTGTTTTGTTTTAAACAATTTAACAATCGTCTTTTCTGTGCGTATAATTAGTTGATCTAGTTATTCGATGAGTTGGGAGAATTACTGAGATTTCATGACTTTTCGTTATTCCGTCAACCTATTGTAATACTGTGCATTATACCAGTATCAACAACGTATACATATCCATGTATTGACAGTACCCTATTTTTAGAAGCAACTGCACTAAGCCCCTGGTTTCACTCCGCCATTGTCGAGCGCGTATTTAAGCAAACGTGCCTATAAAGCATGTTGCTCTCACCGCTGCCTCGCCAAAGATGGCTTCACAATTGACCACTAAATCCAATCGACATCGATTCTTTAAGCCGTGAAAACGTGTCAAAGTTATCCGAGGCCGGAACTCTAGCACCGTGATAAGCGTCACAACATCGTAGTCAGATGCCACTGAAAAGCCAATAACTCTTGTCGTAATATTTTACAGTTGAGACCTAACCCCAGATTAGCATAATAATAATATACTTAATTTTCAAGTGGTTGATAGATATTCATGAGGTGGCCCGGTTTCTGCTGAAGTAGTATAAAGCAGGTTTACAACTTTTCAAATTTAGCTTTGACTACTTGTGATAGATAAATCGGAAATGGAAATGGTTATTTCGCAACAAGGAAAAAGGAGATTGAAAAATGAAAATCAATTTAGTACGCAGCATAATCGCGGGGGGAGTACTCACCTTAATTGCAGGACAGGCAAGCGCCGTGACACTCTATTGGGACCAATTTGCAGGCTTTAATGATAACTCTGAGATTCCAGCCAATAGCATAGACTTTTCTGGTCAACTGACCGATCCCAAAGCTCCAGCAAATGTATACTCTGACGTTGCCTGGCTTCCCGCCCCTTCTAGCCCTCAGAGCACACTGAATATTCAGGGTTTTGATTCTGGCGTTTTGGGCGCGTTTGATGTGGGTGTTACACATATTATATCAACGCTGACCGCAACAAATAACGTGATCCCATCCGGATATACGTATAGTGTCGACATCGACGCCAATCTCGGATTCTACAGTGATGCAGCGCGCACCCTTTCACTTGGAGGCATATTCCCGGACTTTAACACGATCAATATTACTTACCTCGAAACCGTCAATGATGGGGTATGTGAACCTGACAATAACCCCACAGGCCCAGCAGGCGGTAATTGTGACGATCTATACACTTTTGCCTTAGGGGGATTTGATGCTTTAGAGTTTAACTACTTGGGGCAAGATTACGCGCTACTCTTCGATATTCTGCCAGGTGCAGGCGCAGTAAGATTTCCCGCAGGCGGAAATCAAATATGGACGTTAGAGCCAGATGTAGGTGACAGCAATATATCCCAATTACATGTAACAGCCACACTTGTTACGGTCCCAGAGCCAGCCACGCTGGCCTTGATGGGACTAGGGCTCGCGGGCCTTGGCTTTGCCTCGCGTCGTCGCAGACTGACCGGCATGGCCGCGTAAGCTACACTATCATTAGCACTAAGCAAAGGGCGGCCAGTTGGCTGCCCTTTCTTCATTAAACGAAATAGCTAAATTTTCGCTCGTAGTCAAGTGTCATACTGAAGGGAAATTGCTCATAAGACCAGACGTGCAGCTGCTCAGGCAAGACGGTGCCCGGCAACAGCACTGCTAAACGTGGCCGCAGGTCGTCATCATCCGAAAGGTAACCACGCCTGAGCTGAATATGCACGATCAGGCTATCTGCCCTGTATTCCAAACGAAAGGCCCCGGTGAGTCTGAGAGCGATATCCTGGTGGACATACAATGCGTCCTTATATTGCCCTACATGCGTACCATCCACTAGCTGATCTTTATCACGACCTTTTAGGGCCATAATAGGTAAGGTTAATTTCTCCCTAAATGAGATACCCACTTGATTGCATGCCCTCTCAATATCCTCTTGCGACAACAGGCGCGCCACATCCCCCGTCTGGTAACGCATCAAAGGAAGGGCGGCTTGCGTATCGGCCATCGAAATGGTGAGTTGGCCGTAACCTGGTTCGTCTGCCTCCAGGGTTTCAACGTATAGCCGTAGCGGGTTGTAGACGAAAAGCATGGGCAGTGGTGCCGTCTCTGGCTCGAGTCCAAACAGAGCCTTGAAAAAATCCTGATTGGCATGGGCCAAACGGCGCAATTTGATGGTCTCTGGTGTCTCATAAAAGAGGTTGAGGCCGAGCTCCCCGATGCCCATGGAGGAGCCGATCAGCCCCATGCTCGGGTCATCGGCATTCAGCTGGAATTGACCAGCGAGATAATTGCGGTAATTTTCACCAAAGGTTTCCTCCCCGATAATCAGGTGTGTTCGGTAACGTCCCCAATCCAACCCCTGGTCGCGTGCATAATCGGTCAGTAGCTTCAAGAATAAGGGGTCACCGACCAGGATAATCTGCTCATAGAAACGCCCGATTTCGCTTGCTAGCGCGACAGCCATGTCCTCGCGTACGCTGGTTTCCGCAATGGTGACGCTATTTGAGGAAAAGCGGACACCCATGGGCAGGCAGTTAATCAATAAGGTTTTTTTTTGATCTACCTGAAATGCGTATTGGAGGCCAAGATCAATTTCATCGGCGGCATGCCTTGCTTGTCTCCAGGTACTCAAACCAAAAGCCAAGCGGGTTCGCCCTTGACCAGAACTGGTCAGTACACCAGCCAGTTCGTCTAGAGTGCCGGGTACACATAGCTCTTCCAATGAGAAACGCCCGAACGTGTTGTCCTTGTTCAGCGTCGGGCATAACGAGCGGAAGTCCTTAACAGATTGGATCTGCTCTGGGTTCAAGTCATGCGCGGCTAAGATTGTCCTGTAAGCAGAGACAGATGCCACAGCTCGACGAAAGGCACGTAAGACACGTCGCTCACCACAGTCGAGGAGCTTCTGCGGTCTTGACCTGCTCAGTGCGTAGAGCATTAACTTTCGCAAACCTTTTTTATAATTAATCATCGCGCGCACCTGGAAGTGTTAAAATGTATTATTGCTATTTGATCCAACGCCTGTCTTGATAGATCGAGAGTCAACGTTTTGGTTATGCCGGCAATCAAGAGCACGGTGTTTCGAATTGTATATTGAGCATCTGGAGAAATATAATCTACGTTACGAAGTGACAAAAACCTGTAATAATCCATGTTTGATTGTCGTACTTAATTTTTTAATTTGCAAGTATAAGCCCGTCGTATAACAGGAACAGCCGAGTTATCGTCAATTCTCTAGAAATGCAAACATTTAAATTTCTTTAGAATCATTAACTGCACATGAAAACACTTTTCATTGATTAACAAAGATAACACCGTGTATGTATATCCGGCCATTGCACTTTCACCGACTCCATAAACGAAATTACCTAGAATTGATGCCGCCAATATTTCTTGCTAGTTGAGTACTAGCTCTATCTCTGAGATTAGAAAAAGTGTCGCATTGATAAAATGATGAATTCACATCACGACTTAGAACTAGCTTCACAAGATCGAATAACTTTTTGATTACTTCACAAAAGTTCAGCAGACTAATTTATATTTTAATCCAAATAATCAGACTCTAATCCTTCAGCAAAAGTTAAAAAAAGATCTGGATACTTTTGACGCACACCCAATTCAAGATCCGCAATCTTTGCCAAGTAAGGTGTAACTGGCCCGTAATAATCAACTTCTGGACCAATGGGTTTAAAACCAAACTCATAACGATGTAATAGTCTTAACAGAGTTTTTTCCATTGCAGCAAACCAGGCTGTAATGCCTCGACGCTTACTCTCTTGGTATAAAGTTTTATAAAGTCCAAGCACTATTTCCGGCCTGTGTCGGCGTTCTATAATTCCTTTATTGATTTTCATTGCAGATGTCTCATTGGTATTGTCACTCGTACCAAATAAACCGTCCCCGCTTCGTCGTCGATAGGATTTTACAAGCGCCAAACGTGAAATTTCCGCAACATTAATGAACAATGGATTTTCATGAAGATCAAGACTTTTATATTCATCAAAAAATTCACAGTGTTCAACTAAAGGAAAGCCAAAGCGAGAAGGTAATACCATGCGAACAGTACCCACTAATAATCCAACTTTATTTACTGCACCTACATGTATCGCAAAATCATCAAAAACATCTTCCTCCCTCTTGTCAGGATAATCTTCCTCGCGCAAAAAGCCAGTTTCCTCACAATAAATTTTATAGCGTAATGCATAACTATCTTGCAAATATTTTGTATTATCAATGATAAAAAAATCGAAATGTGATGGCGATGCAACATTTCCGGTTACCATACTCGTCTCCAAACTAATTCTCTCGGTAGCTAGAAGGCTGACTGAGAAAAGAGAGCCTACTGCGGAAAAGCTATAAATTTTATATCGGATAAATCCGATAGCTTTCCGTGAATTGCAACACAAAATATCAATATTCGCTTGAACATAAGGAGTTTGAGTTAGACCACAGTTGGAACTCGATGCTTATCTCATTTAATTAATTAAGCATAAGAATTGTGAATTGATTGTGTATTGTTTTGTTTGAGATCTGCGACTAACTCTGGCTTTAATCCCTTTATGTACTCCGCGTAAAGGGCAGGACACTGTCGACGAACACCTTCTTCAATTACTGCAAGTTCTGCTAGGTAAGGGGTAACGGGTCCGTAATAATCAACTTCTTCTCCGATGGGATTAAAGGCAAACTTGTAACGATAAAGTAATCGTAACAAGGTTTTTTCCATTGCTGCGAACCAATGTGTAATGCCACGACGTTTGCTCTCTTGATATAAGATTTTATAAATACCAAGTACAATTTCGGACCGATGCCGACGGTGCGGCACATTAGCATTAGCCTTTGTTTGAATTTCATCGTCCTCACTGATTGCCAGATCGTACAAACCATCACCTGCACGGCGTCGGCATGACTTTATAAGTGCCAAACGCGAAACTTCTGCGGCAGTGGACAATAGAGGATTCGCAGGATTTACATAATCTGCACATTTGTCAAAAAGTTTGCAGTGCTTAAACAGGGGAAGTCCATGCGAAGAAGGCAGTACTAACCGTGCAGTACCCACTAACACACCAGCTTTATTAACAGCACCTATGTGAATCGCTGATTCATCAAAAACATCCTTTTCAAACCGTTCTGGGTAATCTTTAGTAGAAAGAAAACCTAATTCTTCACAATAAATATCGTAGCGCAACGCATAACTATCCGCTAAATAACGTGTATCATCGATAACAAAAAATTCAAAATGCGATTCAACCGCATCACCTCCAGTTTCTTTACTGCATTCCAAGTTAATAATTCTCCGGTTGAAATCTGCGTTAATGGCCATTTATCCTTAAAAGCAAGTTTAATTTTTAAAAGCGGGATTGAAGATTGTTTCTAAATTGCAGGGTTAATGCCATAGAATTATGCCTAACATAAAAATTAGATTGGCAAATGTGATTTAGTTCACTTGAATGGTGTATAAAACCTACGCTTGAACGCTGACCTTTGACGATTTACTTAAAGACTCAATGACTTACTATGACTTCTGATATTCAACAACGAAGTCTGAACAGGTAATGGAAAATTTGAAAAAATAAATATCGCAAGTCTCTCGCAAGGATTTAAAATAAAGAAAGCAGCGCCGGACGCTAATTTAAAACTGATTTTGTCGTGTAACAGAGACACAAGACGTAGTCACTCATGTCTACAATCTTTTCATAATATTCAAATATTAATAATTTCTCTTTATACACTTAATTGTTTGTCAATTTTCTATTCATTAAGAGCACTTCCCTTTTTTAATTAATATTATCTGTCAACGCTTTCATAGTTCGTTTAAATGGTTTGTCGATCAAACTTTCATCATAATGAATGAATCGATTGCCAGGATGTTTTACGATGAAATTGGTAAAACCATATTGTCACAAGTAGAAACAACCCAAAAAAACTAATAGTCAATGCCCGCCAAAAAAATCATTAAACTGGTGAAGAATTGAGATTACTCGATTCTTTCTCAATACGAATACGTTTATAAACAAAATGGAATAAGTAAAAAATTGCAGTACAACGATGATATAAAAAACCAGTCAATCGATTCTACGACTGGAAAACTCGTACAGATGACGAGGACATAAATGCGCGAGCCAATAGATCCCAAAGAATATTCTCTTTCACTATAAGGGCGAATAGATGACAGCAGCTATCTTATATCCTCTTCATAACTTCTCTTATATTACAGGATGAATCATATACGACTGATGGTCCTGGGATCTGGATTTTTACATATCAGGTTACTAAACTTTATCGGCCACATCTTAGTCAAACCATTCAAGCCAAATAAATAACATCTGCGTTAATCCGAGAAAATTCTTCAACCCATGAGTTAATGCTCAACTACTGAGTTTTATCGCACTATAAATTCATGTCAAACTGATCTTTAATTGGGCTACACAGAGTAAAAAAAATACACTTGATGCAACATCAGCCAATTTCATGCAACCTTAATAATCTCACAACAAAACAAATCAACAAATTGTCGGTTATATTTACACTATTATTTGTGCGATAATCCATCAAGCATCACATTCCCTAGAATTTTACTAAGCATTTCAAAATGATAGCCTATGATGGCATCAAGTCTAAAAATATACCGGGACGGAAATTTTTACACTATCCTATTTAACAATAGTTCATTTTATGTTTTGTCTCTATGGAGAGATAACAACGACATATATAGTGTACAAAAAAACAAAACCGAACCAAATTCTGAGTATCTTAAGTAATTATTAACATACTAATATTTGTGAATTATTCTTAAGATTTTTAATCTCGCTCCATTTTAAAAACAGAGAGTAATTAGACAATACTTTTGTCGCTATTTGTAAAATAAATTCATTGGCGTATTACTTGCTGAGCTATCTTATGAAAGAGAAATAAATTTTTTAGATCTTTCAATGAAAACATCAAATTAACTAATTAATTAGAAGAGAGGTGTATCATGAAAAAGTCAATTATTTCAGCCGCCGTGGCTTCATTAGCAATTGTGTCTGGTAGTGCGTTGGCAGACCTATCTAATGATGCTTCTGCAAAAGTCTATGTTCAAGTAAGCCCTAATGTTGCTGTTATGTTTACAGAAGCACATGTTGATTTGGGTTCAGTGCAGATCGGAAAGTTTGGTGGTACTGCAACTTTCCGTGTTGATGCTAACGAAGAAGCT
>CALZJE010000011.1 GCA_945787715.1 uncultured Ectothiorhodospiraceae bacterium
ATTCAATGAAAATCCCTGGATTTCACCTGAAAATCACCTAACCAATGACTACAATCCTCCAACCGGCCAGCAATAAGATGTAGCACACCATCTTCCTGCTGAACGATTCCACTGACAATCATGAGTTTCGACTTTAATAAAGCCTGGCGTTGTGCAGCTGCAAATTTTGGCCAGACGATGACGTTGGTGCAACCGGTTTCATCTTCCAGTGTAACAAAGACCACACCGGATGCTGTGCCGGGGCGTTGGCGGCCAATAACCAGGCCTGCGACTTTTGTTATTCTGCCATTCTCCATTTCCCAAAGTGTCTTGGCTTGTTTTACTCCATGGGCCGTTAACTCTTTTCGTAATAGCGCAACAGGGTGTTGTTTTAAACTTAAGCCTGCAGTGGCGTAGTCGGCCATTACGTTATCTGCTTCTGTCGGTTTGCGTAATAAAACTTCTTGTTCTTGAAACTTTGGTTGCTCGAAGAGTGGCATGGAGTTTTCGACGCCGGTGACTTGCCAGTAAGCGCGATGGCGATGGCCGGCGATTTCTGAGAGCGCATCTGCTGCGGCTAACGCTTCTAAATCAGCTTTATTTAGTTGCCCACGTGTTGCCATGTCTTGTACATGAATAAATGGTTTTTCTTCTCTGGCTTTGACGATGCGTTCTGCACTTTCGGAAGAGAGGCCTTTGATCATTCGCAGCCCTAAACGTAATGGTGGAATTTTTTGATAAATATTTTGATCGATTTCTAGATGAGAATCACATTGGCTGAATAGTACATCTGCGGGTTTGACTTCTACGTGGTGACGTATTGCATCTTGAACCAGTTGGGCGGGGGCATAAAATCCCATAGGCAGGCTGTTGAGTAGTGCGCAGGTGAAGGCGGATGGGTAGTAACACTTTAACCAAGATGATGCGTAAGCGAGCAGGGCGAAGCTTGCAGAGTGTGATTCGGGAAAGCCATAGTCGCCGAAGCCGCGTATTTGTCGGAAAATCTGTTTGGCGAATTCTTCTGAGTAACCACGCTCGTTCATGCCTTTTAACAGTTTGTCTTCAAAAGGTTCCAATCCGCCTTTTCTTTTCCAGGCGGCCATGCAACGACGCAGTTGGTCTGCTTCTCCTGCACTGAATCCTGCGGCAACCATAGCGATTTGCATCACTTGTTCTTGAAAAATCGGGACACCCAGGGTGCGGGATAATACTTCTTTCACTGCTTCGCTGGGATAGCGGACAGCTTCTTTGCCACTTCGTCGTTTCAGATAGGGGTGAACCATATCTCCTTGAATCGGGCCGGGGCGCACGATAGCAATTTGAATGACAAGATCGTAATAATTGTTTGGTTTCAGGCGAGGTAACATGGACATCTGCGCGCGCGATTCAATCTGGAAAACACCAACCGTATCTGCTTTGTGCATCATTTGATAAACCGTCGGATCTTCTGCAGGAATATCTGCTAAAGCTATCGTTTTATTTTCAATATGACTAACGTAGTGCAGCGCTTTACGAATAGCGCTTAACATTCCCAGCGCAAGCACGTCAATTTTTAATAAACCCAAAGCCTCCAGGTCATCTTTTTCCCATTGAATCACTGTGCGATCGGGCATCGATGCATTTTCGGTAGGTACTAGATGTGATAACTGATCACGCGCAATCACAAAACCACCTACATGCTGTGAGAGGTGTCGAGGGAAGCCCATAATCATATCCATGAGTTTAAGCAGGCGTTGAATGATCGGGGAGTTGCTGGAGAAGCCGGTATTTTCTAAACGCTCTTCATCGATTTTTTTACCATCCCACCATTGCATGGACTTGGCAAGACGTTCCACCTGCTCTAGACTTAATCCCAGTGCCTTGCCTACGTCACGGATTGCACTACGCGGTCGATAGGTGATAATCGTTGCTGCAATAGCTGCACGGTGACGGCCATATTTTTTATAAATATATTGAATGACTTCTTCTCTGCGCTCGTGCTCAAAATCCACATCGATATCGGGCGGTTCATCACGCTCTTTGGAAATAAAACGTTCAAATAGCATATTCATACGTGAGGGATCAACTTCGGTAATATTCAGGCAATAACAGGTGACGGAATTGGCGGCAGAACCTCGGCCCTGGCAGAGAATATTTTGCTTTCTGGCGAAACGGACAATATCGTGAACGGTAAGAAAATAGGGTTCGAAGGAGAGTTCGTGAATCAGAGTTAGTTCATGTTCAATCAGTTTTCTTACTTTCTCGCTCTCACCATTTGGCCAGCGCTTTTTTACGCCTGCTTCTACCAGCTCTCTCAACCAGTTTTTTGCGGTATAGTTTTTTGGAACCAGTTCATCCGGATATTCATAACGTAATTCATCGAGAGAGAAGTGACATTGATCCGCAATGTTTAAGGTCTCCTGTAATAGCTCTTCAGGGTATAAACGCTGTAAACGCGATATGGAACGCAAGTGCCGCTCCGCGTTAGCATGTAACTCTTTACCCAATTCGGCAATGGGAATGCCGAGTCGAATAGCTGTCAGCGTATCTTGTAATATATGTTGCCGATGATGATGCATATGAACATCACCGGCTGCACAGAGGGGAATACCATGAAGTTCGCTAAGCTTTTTTAATTCTAGCAAATGGTTTTTATCTTTGCCGTTGATGAGTAGCTCGACGGCAATCCATAATCGTTTTGGGAAGCAGTCTGATAAAAACGTTAATCTTTCTTCGTTCTGTTGCTGTTTTTTATCATCGGCTAAGCAAAGAGCCAGGCATTGTTTGGGTAAATGTTTTTTCAACATCTCGCGATTTAAAAAATATTCGCCTTTGCTAGCCTCGCGTCTGGCTTGGGTGATGAGATGGGATAACTCGCCGTAGGATTGTCGATTAGTGGCGAGAAGAACGAATCGCAAACCATCGTCTAGTTTAAACTCACTGCCAATAATCAGCTTAATCGGTGTTTTTCGTGTTTGTAGATGTGCCCTGACAACACCAGACAGCGTGCATTCATCGGTAATGGCGATGGCTGAATAGCCCAGTGTGACAGCTTGTTCAACCAGGTCTTCTGGATGCGATGCGCCGCGAAGAAAGGTGAAGTTGCTGATGCAGTGTAACTCTGCATATTGTGGTTTTGATACGACTTCCATTTCGATTAACCAAAAAAGCCATGCAGATACCACTGTTTCTGTTTCAAATCCCGATAAACCCATAGTCGTCGATTATCTACATCGCGCACAATATAATAGTCGCGGCTTATTTCATCATCTTCCCACCAACCCGATTCGATGCGTTCAGGGCCGTGCATCGCGACTAATGGCCCGAGATGAAAAGGTCTATTCTTATGTTGCTTCAAGCTTTGTGCTGTTGGCAATAACCAGAGAGGGCGAAATTCGCTCTCTTTTGTTGTTTGTTTTTTGCCCTGATGCTGATAAGACCAGGCAAACTCGGGACGATGATCATCAACGGTTTGAAGATATTGCACAGCGTGCAGACCAAAACGGTTTTGCAGCTGCTCCAGCAGGTTTTGCCACTCAGGGTCATCATGTTTGTCTCCGGGGCTATCAGCCAATAAATGGGACGGGAAAACATCCTGATTATGGGCAACGAAGGGTAATACTTCATCAACGATTAAGCGGACTTCACAAACAGCCGCGTGCAGTTTTAGCCGATCCAGCCGCTCTTCCAACAGCAATAAGATATGGGCAGCATCGCGACTGCATTGTCTTAAACCAATGTCGATATCCCGCGAGCTTTTATCAAAATGAGTTAGACGAAAGTAGAGCTTTGTTATACCGCAATCTCGTTTGGTTAAAAATTTCTCCAATCGTTCAAGCAATTGCTGAGCAGCCACAAAAACCGTTTTGTTATTGGAAGACTCATAAGGCAGCTCGATGTGACCATCAAAAGTGACTGGTGCTTGATGGATTAATTGCGGATCAGTCCGCGTGCCGAGTAATTTATCGAGATGCTGTATCAGTGCTTTGCCAAAACGTCGCGCCAGGCTGTCTCGTGGTAAACGCCATAACTCTTTTAGTGTTTCAACGCCGATTTTATGGAGCTTCTGCTGCGTTTTTTTATCTTCCAGTAACAGAGCGCTGATAGGTAAACGACCGAGAATAGAACGCAGCGCAGATTCTTCTTCAACCAGCGGTGCATCAGAAAAGCGAGCGAGAATTTGGCTGGCCAATGGGGTAGGGGCAACGGCTAGTTTTGCTTTATAGGAAAAATTCTCTTTAAATAGCGTTAATACTTTTTGTTGTAATGCCAGTAACCCACCAAAAAGATCGAGGCTTGCACGAATCTCCAACATTACACAATTTTTTTCAGGTTCAATACTTACCGCCGGTGTAAATTGTTGTGACCAGTCTGCCAGTTTTTTAAGTGCCAGTTTTTCTATTTCATTATCACGTTGATAGGTGATTAATTCAGAGGATAGCGCATAGGCTGAGTTCAGCGTCATGCCCGATGTGATCCCCAGTCCGGATGCCATATCACATCCACAATAGATCATGTAGCGTCCCTTTACCTCTTCGATAATCAGCTGTGGATTCTCGCCAGGTTGTTTTTGTAAATCCAGAGCAAGCCGAGGAAGATAGAGGCACAACCAAAGTGGTGAGTAGCGTTTGTTAAATGCAGTGTTAGCGGCTTCCGGTAGTTCAAAACTATTGGTTAAGTCGAGCGCAAGTTGTTGCAGAGCTAGATTGGTTGCCATAAAATATCTGCCTTTGCTAAAGGGGAAATGAGGGGGTTAAACAAGTCGGGCTTGTCTATTGTTAAATCCCCCTGGCCCTTCTTTAATAAATAAAAGGAGGGTTAAACGGAATCACAACACGCTGGAAACGACTACCCCCACGCGCCTTTAAAATATCTATTTGCAGTCCTGCTTTTAAGGGCGTTAATCGAATTCGTAAAGCTGCCGGGGAAGACTTGGCTTCTCGGTTACGAAACACGATACCAAGACTGCGGCCCTGTTCTGCTGCCAGTTGCAGACGCCGAATAGATTTTTCGGGTAGTTGCTTGGGCCATGCTATTGCCACACCGCAAGCCTGGGTGCGTAATACTTTTTCCAATACCCATAAACAATGTTCTCCTATAGTTTCATCAGGCATAACAATCATATTTTCCAGCGCAACGCCATACTGATGCAGGGCTGGTGCATAGGGCACGTAAGGCGGGGATATCCACACGGCACAATGCGAATTTTTGGTTGTATGTAATAACAGCGGTAACAAAAGTTTTAACTCACCTAGGCCCCAGCGAGGTGTAATAATTTCTATCAGTGCATTAAGTGGCCAACCGTCATCAGGTAGTACTGCATCAAGCTCAGAAAAACCCGTTGCCAGACCTTTCTGCTTCCCTTTTGCAATCTCACCCGCACGCCAAATGGCCGGATTATTTTGCAAAATCTCTTCGAGTGTTTTGTTCATTTTTACTATATTCTAGTCTGAGAGCTTTTCCCTATATGTATTGAAAAGTGTGTTGGAAAATGTGTTGAAAAAACGAACTTCTGTTCTTGTTATCAGCAGCAGTAACTGTATATATAAACAGTATATGTCTTTTTTGTTAAATGGCAAGGAATTATGGAGACAGTTAACTGATAAAATATCCAATCGGTTGTAAGTGTTGAAAATTTAAAGATAATTACCAAGATGACCAGAGCTGTGTTGGATGCGGGCTTATGCCGGGTCAAAAAAATAACTGATAACTATTCAAGGTATTCAAGTTAAGGCATTCAAGTCAAGGCATTCAAGCAATGTAGTGGTTAACAAATCAGAAGTTAAAATTATTTAAACGACGGTTAGATAAGGCATTGTCATTGCGTTCCGTATTCAATATCCCACAGGTGTGCAAAACTGCTTTCCCTCGCTACGTCCCCAATTCCCGGGCTGCCTCCTAATAATTTGAGACAATAAGCCAAATAGGATGTGGTGTAGAGCGAACTGTATTAATATTGCTCTCTTTACTGCCGATTCTAGATATGACTGGTACAGTTTATGACTGATTAACATCACTTTTGATGGTGTCCTTATTGCCTTGATAGGATAATATATAACGCAGGTAGGTTAGTGGTTAGTTGAATGTAAACACTTTGTTAAGCGGCCATAACATAGGGAAAGATCTACCATTATACATCTCGTGTTTAAGGATAGAATATGAGAATTATTACTAAAGCACCAACAAGGATAGTTTCTGTTCTTAAAAAGAGCTCTCTCTTTGCTATTCTACTGACAGCTACATCTATAGCGATCTTAACCAGTTATATCGAATATCTTGATTTTTCCAAAAGAGCCAAGGACATTGAATCTGAGCATATTTCATCGGAAAAAGCATTAATAAAACGAGAAGTGATAAAGGTTACAGACTACATTAAACTTAAACGTTCTCAAATTGAACAAAAAGTCAAAGCACGTATTAAAAGCCGCGTCTATGATGCGCATGCAGTCGCTTCAAATATATATAATCAATTTACGGATAAAAGACCTGATAGCGAAGTTAAAAAACTAATCATTGAAGCGCTACGCCCGTTACGTTTTTTCAATGGTGATGGCTATTATTTTATTAATGACATGAAAGGTGTTTCCCAACTCAATACACTTCACTCTGATTTAGAGGGCTCAGATATCACTGCTATGCAGGATTCCACTGGGCGTTATATCGTAAAAGAGCAACAGGATGTTGTTAACAAATTTGGTGAAGGATTTGTCTCATATAATTATTTATCATTTAATAATGTGGAAACACCACAAAAAAAAATTTCTTTTGTAAAGTACTTTGAACCTTATGGTTGGTTTATTGGTACTGGCGACTACTATAAACATATTGAAAAAGAAATTCAGCAAGAGATGCTTGATTATATTGAGCAGATTAAGTTTGGCAAAGATAGTTATATTTTCGTTGTCAGTTATGAGGGAATTGTTCTTATGAATGCTTCTCAGAAACATCTGATAGGCCAAAATATATGGGATCTTGAAGATCCTAACGGTGTAAAAGTTATTCAAGAAGAGCGTCGAGCAGTGGATAATCCGGAAGGAGATTTCATTTACTATGTCTGGAACAAACCATCGACTTCTACTCCATCACCAAAAGTCTCATTTATGAAAGGCGTGCCAGATTGGCAATGGATGATTGGTGCGGGAATCTATGTTGATGATGCAGAAATAATTATTCATCAGCAAAGGGAAGATTTGAAGAAGGGGCTGATTAAACAGTGGCTATTTATTTTTCTTATAAGCTTGTTTAGTAGTCTTTTGATTATTTATGTGGCAAATAAAATATCCAGGCAGTTTTCCATTGAGTTGAGTAAGTTTTTGGCATTCTTTAAAACAATGTCAATTGAGTCAGATAAAATATCGGAAGACTCATTGCACTATATCGAACTTAGGGAGCTTGCCAATTCTGCCAATCGGATGCTCGACAATCAAATTAAAATCGAGGAGGAAAGAGCAAAGACTGAGGAATCTTTACGCGCAAGTGAAGCCAGCATGAAAGAAGCTCAAAAAATTACACATTTCGGAAGCTGGGAATACAATATAGCAACGAATGAATTGTTGTGGTCTGACGAAGTGTATCGAATATTCGAAGTTGATTCTAAAAATACAAAAGCAAGTTATCAATTGTTTATTAATAATGTTCACCCGGATGATCAAGTTCTTGTGGATACTACCTATAAAGAGTCTGTCGCGAATAAACTGCCATATGATGTTGAGCATCGTATAAAGCTGAAGAATGATAAAATTAAAATTGTTAGAGAGTATGGGAGGACATTTTTCGATGAGAAAGGTAATCCTTTACGAACATTTGGTACCATTCAAGATATTACTGAAAGAAAATTACAAGAAGATAAATTAAAATTAAAAGAAGAACAATTGAAACGTAGCCAGAAGATGGATGCATTAGGGAAACTCACAGGAGGTATTGCACACGATTATAACAATATGCTTGGTGTTATTTCAGGATTTTCGGAGCTTCTTTCAGTTAAAGTCGCAGATGATCCCAAAGCTGCAATTTATATTAAACACATTAGGGATGCGGCAGAGCGTGGTAGAGAACTCACTGATAAACTGATGACATTTTCGCGATATAAATTGACGGAAAGCGAGGTGACAAATATAAATCTTGTACTTAAGGCGCAGCGACCGTTACTTGAGAAAACATTGACAGCTCGAATCAAACTGACGCTAAGTTTGGTAGATGATATCTGGCCCATAAAGTTAGACAGTGGCGATTTGGCTGATTCAATTATAAACATGGGCATCAATACTTCCCATGCAATAGAAGCAAGTGGAAATCTGACCCTGACAACTCAAAATGTACATATTAATGATTCGAAAGCAAGTCAACTTGATCTCAAAGCTGGTGACTATGTGACATTAAGTATTAATGATACCGGTAAAGGAATGGATAGACAGACTGTAGATCAAATATTTGATCCATTTTTTTCAACTAAAGGTGATAAAGGTACCGGCTTAGGGCTTAGTCAGGTATTTGGGTTTGTTCAGCGAAGCGGTGGAGATATCAAGGTTGTATCCAAACCCGGTCATGGCACTGAGTTTACGCTATATTTCCCCCGATATTATACAGAGCTTGATACAATTCAAAAAGAATCACCGGATAGTCACAAAGAAGTCCAATCTAATCATTCTTATACAGAAGACAATGAAGTCATATTAGTGGTTGATGATGAGCCTGCATTATGTGCAATGGCTAGAGATATATTAACAAATAGTGGCTATAGAGTACTTACTGCTGAAGATGGCAAGCATGCTTTAGAAATACTAAAAAATGAACCCGTAGATTTAATGATTAGTGATGTCATCATGCCCAATATGGATGGATATCAACTAGCAACTATTGTCGAGAGAGACTATCCCAATACTATAATTCAATTAGTGAGTGGCTTTGATGATGTGCCCAATCAAGTTTCCATCAATAACAAATTACAGAAAAACATTTTACAAAAACCTTACAGTGTGGAAGCTTTGTTAGCAAGAGTAAAAGTGCTATTTGATAAATCAAATTTAGCATCTAATATTAAGTATTAATAAAGGACATATTGGTACATCAGTCGGATGAAAATTGCATCTATCGAATCGATTTCGACATACTTACTTGGAATAAATAAGAATAAAATATTCAACGCAATATTTTGATGTCTACTTGGGTAAATCAATAAAAAATGTTGTTCCTAGACCTTCATGGCTAACAAAGCCGATTCGCCCGTCATGTTTTTCGACAATAGCTTTACTAATACTTAAACCGAGACCGGTACCGCCTTTCTGACGTGTAGTGGAAGAGTCAGACTGCGTAAATTTATCGAAAATTCTTGATTGAAATTCCTCAGGAATACCTGACCCGTGGTCAGTAACTGAGATGCGGATAGAATTATTGATATTTCTGCTGACATTAACTAAGATTTTATCATTTTTAGGTGAGAATTTAGCGGCATTGGATAGAAGATTGGCTAATACTTGCATTAAGCGATCTTTGTCAGCAAACAACTGGATATCCTTAATCTTACTTGCGAGAATAAATTCCACGTCGTATTGTTCGCCATAAGCTTTATTTTCCTCTAGCGCTTGTTCTAGAAATGACTTCAAGTCCATATTTTGAAACTTGAATGCCATATGCCCTGATTCAATTTTCTGAATATCAAGAATATCGTTGATTAGCAGCAGTAGACGTTCAGTATTATTCCCGGCTATTTCAAGCAGTTCTTTGGCTTTTTCTGGTAAATCTCCAACAACTCCGCTGTTAATCAAACCAAGTGATCCGCGAATCGCAGTCAACGGTGTACGTAGCTCATGACTGACTGTTGAAACAAATTCATTTTTCATCGTATCCATAAGTTTGCGTTCGCTAATATCGCGTATTACACCGGAGTAAGTTGGTTGAGCATTTACACTTATTTCTCCAATTGCCAGATCCATCGGGAAGGTACTACCGTCCTTACGTTGCCCTTCCAACTCACGGCCAATCCCGATGATTTTTTTTAGTCCTGATTGGTGATAATTATTAAGATAACTGTCGTGTTCTAAGCGATAGGGGGCTGGCATCAACATGCTGACATTATTTCCAACTACTTCCTCTGACCGATAGCCAAAAATTTTTGTGGCCGCCGTGTTAAAAGATGTGATAATTCCTTTATCATCAATGGTGATTAGCCCATCCACCATCGTTTCAACAATACCGCGTTGAAATAATTCACTCTTTTCCAGTGCCTGAGTCCGCTCTGCAACAATGGATTCGAGATTCTGGTTCATTTCTTCAAGACCACTCCGTGCCTCATCAACTTGTTTGATCAGAGCTATATAACTTCGTGCTAGTATACCGATTTCATCATGTTGATTCATTGGCATCAATGTTGTCGTTTCGCGCTGATGTGTATAGTCATCCATGACCTGTGTAATTAGTTTAATAGGACGGGAAAGACGGAGTGCAAAGATTATAGCTAATAGAGTGACTAACATAGCCATAACTACCGCCAGAGATAGCACATTATTTAGTACACCAGCATGATTGGCCAAAATGTTGTCATAAAGTTGAGTAACACCCACTGCAACAAAGCGTTCGGGGCGATCAGGATCAAAATGAATTTTGGTGAAATTTATTACGTTCTGATTAACGTCATCTTCTGGCAATAGGGTGACGTTCTTATCATGATTGCCTGATAAATAGAGTGTTGCTAAGCGTGGAAAATCTTTTTGGATTAGATAACGTTTACCGATATCAAAACCGAAACTTTTATTCCCATCTGGATGTAGAAGGTAGTCACCATGATCGTTGGTGATATAAATCTTACTGCTCTCATCCTGAACAAGACTTTGTATTTCTCGAAACTCTTGGCCAATTTCGGCAACGATGACCAGCAAACCGGCAATCTCGCCGTATTGATTATCATAAATCGGAGTGGCACTACGAAGAACTTCCTGACGAGGCTCACTCACCAGGCCATGTTCACGATTAAGATTGATTTCGGATAAGTATAACGATCCGGCTGAAAGCTTGAGTGTATCGTTAACATAATTTCTGTGTAGCTTGTTCTGAAGTTGTTCATCACCCATAATGATAGGTTTGCCACTATCATGGCTTACAACAACTCGTTCTTGCCCATTATTATCGATAAACCGAATTGTCAGATAAAGGGGTTTGCTTTCAAGCATGGTTGTGAAAATCGATTGAAGTCGCTGCTCCCATTGTTGGTAAGTGGAGTTGCCTTGCATGTCGAAGTTATTTGCTTTCAGTGCGCGTAACATACCCTGGATTGGTGGGGTGCCAGCTAAAGCTTTTGTGTCTTCACGCTGAGCATCAATATTTGCTTGCAAGTGACTGCCAGCATTACGGATTTCTCCAGCAATATCATCAATAGCTTGTTCAACCAGCAATTCTGTCGTTTTGGAATAAAAAAGCCCACCTACTAAGATGACGCTAACAAGTACCAGAAGAACAGCAGCCAGACTAAGTTTAAAAGCAATAGTTAATTTCATAATTGAATATTAATTTAATATATCTGAATAAAATAACTGAGTTTATTATTGTGTATGGGGTTCATCTTTCAAAAAAGCTTTTGTGTTTAATTCTGACTGTTTTATAGCCTGGAGATATTGCTCAGAAACAGAGTTATCGTTGATTGGAAAACTGGGTTTTAATAATAGGGTGAAATGTGAATGAATATTAGCAAGACACTGATCTAGTGTATTCATAATTTTATTAGTTTCAATTGCGAGCATAATGACACAGATCGACGTTATATATCGTTCATGTTTCGACTAATCAATAATGTGTATTTTTGGCAGTAAATCCGAGAGTCGTAAAATTCTTTGAAATAAGACTCAAGGTAGCCAAGTTTGAAACCAATCGTTATCACGAAGACGAGTAAAGATACCACAATATTATCATGTACAATCCATAGTCTGTTCATTATGGATATATTAGCTAATGAATTCATGCAAATTACATTTTCCGATTGAATATTGACCCTATCCGATATATCAATATCGACATGAGAACAATTTTACTGAATGATTTGAGGAAAAAATATCAATTTGTTTTCAAACAATGAAAGGCTCAATTCAATATTTTTCTGGTGGGTTAAGCTTGGCAAGATGCACCATCCATTGAATCGAACTGATTTGCTTAGTTTTGAAGTGTTCTCATTGTGAATGGCTTCTGAATAAATAACGCATTATAGTTCGATGGGTGAGCAGATTGTAATAATTTTTATTATGGCTTCGCACGAATTTTTATGTGTCGATTGACATATGATCGATCAAGATATGCTCACATCTAATTTTTGTGCTGAATACAATCATTTTCGATATTAATTCTTCCAGGCAATCGTTAAAACATTGCTTCACACCTCTAAAAAGTTCTACAAAGTTACTAAAAAGGTAACTACTCAGCGTAATCTACAATTGAAACACTTAACATAGCATTTGCTGTTATACAGGTGTAAGAAAATGTTGTCTGCATGGATGCGGACATCAAGCTCCCATGGATGGGTTCACAGCGTATTTCTTACACCTGTATAATACCAGATGCGAATAACTGCATATACACTGTGTAGTTAGATAAAAGGTTTCTAAAAATAGTAACTCGATCAATATCAAGATTGATCCATATATTCAGTATCGTAATTAAAACAAAATCACCTAGACCTAGTTCGTAATGTGAGTTATAAATAACTATAAAGCTTGCTAAGAATACAACTAGAAAAATTTCACCTATACTTAAGTAAAAGAAATTTGTGAGAGAAAAATGAATAATTGGTCGCAAGAAACTCGTTCAATTGGCATTGAAACTCCCCTTGGTAAAGATGTTTTAATTCTGCTCGACATTAAGGGTAAAGAAGCAATTTCCGAGTTAACTAGTATGGAAATAGAGTTGGCGTCAGAACGTGTAGATATTACGCCAAAAGAAGTGATTGGCAAGCTCGTGGATATCTGGATTAAACTTGAAGATGGTAGCAAACGTTTTTTTAATGGTTATATTAACCGTTTCGCTTTAGGCCCTATGAAGAGCAAAGAGCATCGTGCATATCGTGCTGAAGTCGTACCATGGTTATGGTTTCATGATCAAAATAGCGATTGTCGAATTTTTCAAAACAAAACGGTATTACAAGTCATTGAAACACTGTTCGGCGAAAGTAAAATTGCTAATTTCCACTTTAACTGTCAAAAACAATACCCGAAATTAAATTATTGTGTGCAGTATCGTGAGTCAGATATGGATTTTCTTTCACGTCTAGCTGAGCTTCATGGATTATTCTTTTTTTTCACGCAAGAACAAGGTCAGCACAGTTTAGTGATTGCTGATCAAGCAACCGCTTATCCGAATTGCATTGAGCACTCTGTCACCCAGACACTTGGTGGCCACCTTGGTGATCATATCACAACATGGAATCACCAATATGAGTATATAACGAGCCAATGGTCACAGACGGATTTTGATTTTGAGTCACCAAGTACAAATCTAGAAACAACATCCAAAACTGTATTGGACTTATCTGAAACTACACAAATCGAACACTTTGAATACCCCGGCGGTTATGGCACGCTAAAAGATGGTCAGGCATTAACGGATATTCATATGATGGAAGATGAAGAAAATTATGATGTCGTACATGCAAGAAGCACCTATCGTGGTTTTTTTGCTGGAGGGAAATTTAGCATTGCCGCCCACGACTTTAATCAAGAAGTCGGTAAAAGCTATGTTATCACCGGATTGTCTTTTAGAGCGAAAGAGCGAAGTTATTTTGTTGGCAGCACTGGTAAAAATTCTTATTTTAATGAATTTTCTACCGTACCAAGTACAGTGCCTTATTACCGAAATACTCAAAAACCAAAACCCATGGTTTATGGCCCACAAACAGCGATGGTTGTTGGACCCAATGGAGAAAAAATATATACCGATCAATATGGCCGTGTAAAAATTAAATTTCATTGGGATCACCACGGGGCAGATGATGAATCGTGTTCCTGCTGGGTGCGAGTTTCTCAAAACTGGGCTGGTAAACAATGGGGTGAAATGAGCGTCCCGCATGTAGGTAATGAAGTCATCGTCAGTTTTTTGGAAGGTGATCCTGATAAGCCGATAGTCACCGGCCGGGTTTACAATGCTGAAAGTATGCCTCCGCAACAATTACCCATCAATAAACAAAAACGCATCATTCGTGATGACGGTGGCAATGAAATTGTTATGAACGCAACTCAAGGACAACAGCAAATTCGAATAGAAAGCCCCGGCAGTGCTGCGCTTGTTATGGGTCATAATGTGACTGATCTCAAGGGACCTAAAGGCGATACAGGTGCAGCGGGTGCAAGGGGCAGAAAAGGAGACAAAGGGGAAACTGGCGCTGCAGGACAAGACGCAGAAGAATCCTACGAAGGTGAAATAGCAAAAGAAAACTGGAATGTTTTTGGATACCAAGTCGGGGATAAATTTGAAGCTGGCCTGGGTAGCAACTATGAATTTTCTGGTGGCGCTGATTTTGAGTTTCGTGTCGGTGCCAAAGCAGAAATTTATGTAGGCGCAGACCTGGAAGCGAAAGCAGCCATGTCGACAACATTACACTTCGGCACACAACATGAGTATTCATTGGGTGCTAAATTTGAACGTCATCATGGGCCGGTTGAGGAATTTAGCGAAGGCCCCCAAGTTAACGAAACAGAAGAGGATATATTGTCTAGAGCGGCAAGGGATCATATCGTTGCTGCAGGTGATGCATTGTGTATGGTTGCTAACTGCGAAGATAAGCATGGAGAAAGTCGATCATTGATCGGTGCAAAGGGTAATGAAATCAGCCTTTCCATTGGCAAAGACTACATAGCTCCAGCAACGCTTGGGCACAACACCTGGTATAAAAAACCTGGAGCCACTAAAACGGGTATTTCAAAAGCAACAAGACAAAAATATTTATTTGGTGCGGCCACCGTTTCTGCCATTGTTGCGCATTTAGCAATAACAATTGCAGCATTGGTTGGTGGACTTTTAAATAAAGAGCAAGCTGGTGCAAAAGTAGGATTAATGACAGGTGGAGGTGTTGTCGCAGGTAGCGGACTAGCGATTATGACTGTATTAAATATTATTTCCTATTTTGTGAGTAAAGAAGCAAACAAAGACTCAGCTATAGAACCCATTACCCGTGAGGAAGGTGGTGATAAAGAGCCGGATGCAAAAATAAATATTACAACAGGTGATGGCATTGAAATCCGCGCAAAAGAAAAACCGGTAAAACTGGTTTCTGGAGCACCATCAGATCAGAATGCCGCAATTTTGGAATTGACCGATAAACTGGCTCAACTGTGTTTCAATAAATCAGAAATATGGGTGAAAAAAAGCACTGGAACGATAACATTGGACACTAGCAGTACCGCAGGTTCGAGTGGCAAGATTCAGTTATTTGCCAAAGATGATATTCTATTGGAATCGACGAAAGAAGTTAAAATAAAAAGTAAAACATTTAGCAGTAAAAACTTTAAGGTTCTAGGAACTTAATATTAAGCCATGGAACTTATTAACACCACGCCGTTTCTATTTGCACCAATAGCTGGTCGATTAAATTACCCCAAGCATTCGTTAACTTTTATCGTCAAAGCTACATTCGATCTTAATCCTAACAGCAAAGCCGTACTCTCAGAAGAGCAACTCTACCCTACAGGCGATGAGTTTTATCCTGATGATGAAAAACAAGTCGGTAGTGTGCGTTACGAATCGGATTTTGCTTTTGCGAAGCCCCATGCAGACGTTTTGTTGGTCGGTAAATGTTTTGCCCCTCATGGCAACCCTGTTGAGGCATGTCCAGTAACATTTAAAATTGGCGATGCGGAAAAAAACTTAGTGGTATTTGGTAATCGATATTGGAAAAAAACCATTATTAATCCTGAAACCACAGATCCTGTGCCTTTCACCGAAATGGATTTTCGTTATGAACGCAGTTTTGGTGGCGCAGATTATGATTTAAATCCTGTTGGCAGAGGCTATTGTAAAGCGGATGTCACCATTGCAGATAATGTTTTACCTGTGCCAAACATTCAAGACCCTAATGATTTGGTCACCTCGCCATTTCAACGAAAAAATCCTGTGGGATTTGGGCCGATAAAAAGCACTTGGACCTTACGCCAGGAAAAAATGGGCTCATACAAAGGTGATTACTCTAAAACTCGTTGGCCCTGGTTCCCTGAAGATTTTGACTGGTCTTATTACAATGCTGCACCGCTCAACCAACAAGTCGATGGGTTTCTTAATGGTGATGAAAGTCTCTATTTTGAGAACCTGCACCCAAAGTACTCGCAATATCACGCAGAACTTCCCGGGATTCGCGTACGTTGTTTTACGCGTCGCTTTGATCTAGAAAACAAAAAAAAGATTTTCGAAGAAATAGATTTGAATCTCGATACTTTATGGGTTGACACAGAAGCAGAAAAACTCGTGTTGGTTTGGCGCGGCTGGTGTCCAGTGCGAGATGATGATTATGACGAAATAAAACATGTCTTTCTCATGTCTGAACCCCTAGCACAAACACCGGCAAGTATCGATGAATGTCACGAAATATTTGCTAATGAACGAGCCAAACTGGATGAGGAATGGGGGTTAACACCAGAAGAACCAGAAGCTGCCGAAAGCGAGGAGGGCATAGCGCTTGAACATGCTGAAATCGAGGCAGCAGAACCAGCAAAAGAAAAATCAGAAAGTGAAGATGTCGATCAACAAATTGACCCAACAGAACTGGAATCACAAGTTAATGCTTTACTTACTCAAGCGGGTATCAACATATCGAGTCTGCCAGAAGAAACTCAAGCACAGATCAAGCAGCAACAAGCAGAACTCATTAACAAACACACTGAGAACGATCCAACAAAACGCGCAAAATTAGAACGTAAAGTGCTGGATGCAGAAATAAAAAAATCGTTAGCCAAGCTGGACATTGATGTAGATAATCTGCCACCACTCAGCGAAAAAGCCAAACAAGAACAACTGAGTTTATTGCAAGAAATAGGTGTGGATGAAACAAATATGCATGCTGATCCAGAAAGTGAAAAATTTTGGACTATGATGGCTGCATTATTCCCAAAAATCGGTGTTGATCCAGAAAATCTTAAAACTTTTATAGAACAAGCTAAGCCAGAACTCGATAAATTAAAAAAGCAAATTGGTGTAAAACCTAAATCGCCTGAAGAGAAACAGGCGGAAATCACTGAAGCTGAAAAACGACAGGCTGAAAAACTGGCTTTACAACAACGTTTGGACAACAAAGAATCTTTGGCTGGAGAGGATCTGAGTGGTGAAGACCTCTCTGGAATGGATTTTAAAAACGCGGACCTTAGCGGTGCTATATTCATTGGAGCCAATTTAAGTGGTGCTGATTTAAGCGCAGCAAATTTAATGCATGCAAATCTCAGCGCTGCAAACCTATCCAATGCACAAATGATTGAAACGGATTTCAGGAGTGCAGATTTAAGTGACACACAGATGACAGGAGTCAATGCATCTGGCGCAAATTTCACTGCTGCGTTAATCAAAGATACTAACCTCGATGCTGCAGATCTAACCGGTGCCAATTTAACTGACGCAAATTTATCGAATACCAAATTGAATGAAATTATATTAAAGAGTGCTTGTTTAAATAATGCAGACTTGAGTAAAACGCAACTGACGGGGGCAAATTTCCAAAACGCAACACTGAATGATGCTAACTTTGAAAAAGCGCAAGCCCAAAACAGCCAATGGCAACAGGCTCAAGGTAAAGATGCCCTATTTTGTGGAGCAGACTTGACGAATAGTCAGTTTGCAGAAGCTGATATAAGTGGTTCGGATTTTTCACAATGCACTTTGAGCAACGCAAATTTTCAAAATACAATACTGATTGAAGCTTCAATGGAAAGTGTGAAAGCTGATAATATCAACCTTTGTAAAGCAGATTTAACTAAACTACGAGCTTCAGAATTCAGTAATTTCTCGAACGCCAATCTCTCTCAAGTGATAGGGGATGGATCAATTTGGGAGCACGCACATCTTAACGAAGCTGATTTTAGTTATGCACAAATAACTAATGCCAATTTCACTAAAGCTTCGCTAATAAAAACCACGCTTTATGCCGCTGATATGAAATTTTCCAAGTTTTTGAAGGCCGATTTATCACACGCAAAAATGACCCAAATGAGTCTAATGCAAGGTAGTTTAGAAAAAGCAAAACTTACTCAAACAGATTTGAGTGGATCAAATCTATATGCAGTAGAGTTTTTGGACGCTCACTTTGAAGAAACCATAACAACAGGTTCCAACCTAAAAGCAACAAAACTACAAGAGGTCAGTTGATTTCATGGATTTTACGGATCTTTCCGACTTAGATATTAATGAAGTAGTTAATTTTAATAAACTGCTCACTGTTGAACAAGTTCATGAGAAAGTTGAAAAAGGCGAATCCTTAGCAGGTGCTCATTTGTGGGGATTGGATTTAGCGGGTATTGATTTTCAAGGTGTCAATCTTGAAGGCGCCAACATTATGAAAACCAATTTACGCGGAGCGTTGTTAAAAAATGCCAGGTTGGCCGCTACGAGCTTTAAAGAAACGAAATTACATAAAGCTGATTTATCGGGCTCTGATTGTTCTTATGCGACCTTTATTAATAGCCAATGTGATGGCGCCAATTTTAACAACGCAAATTTGACCGGAATAAAGGTAGGTATAGAACCGTTATTAAGCAAAGATCCCGAGGAGTTATTGAATTCACCTCAACTACTAGCATTATCTAAAATAGATTTTGAGAATATTGATGTTGAGACTTTTAATATGAGTTTGGAAGATATTGGCTTAACAGAATCTGACTTTTCTTCTGGTACTGCTTCATTTATTGAGGCAGATTTTAGGCAAAGTTTGCTAAACCACGCTGTTTTTGAGCAAGTAGATTTAGGGGCTTGTAGATTGTCAGAGGCTGATCTTTCTGATGCAAACTTTTCCAATTGTGATCTGCAAAAGAGTAAATCTATTTCAACGCAAATGCACAACACTCGTTTTATCGAATGTGATTTAAGCACAGCAAAATTTGTTGGGACCAAGATTTACAATAGTCTATTTGATGGATGCTCATTAAATAACGGTGATTTTAAAGGGTGTAACATCGCTGATACTACTTTTTTAGAAAGCGACCTGTCATACACTACTAACTTTCCCATAAATTTACCGGGCTGTGTGATAAATAAAAGCAATCTACCGATAGTTGATTTTAGCCAGGCAAATTTAAACAATTGTCAATTTATCGAATTAAAACTATCAAAAACATCTTTTTCTGGTGCAAATTTAAGTAACGCGACTTTTCAGAATATTGAGGTTATAAATTGTGAATTTAGCGATTCAATATTAACCGACATCTCTATTTCAGAGTGTAGCTTTTCAAACTCCACAATGGCTAAAGCAGACCTGCGTAGTGCGCGAATTGTAAAGTCTTATTTTGCTGGAATCGTGTTTTCCAAAGCAAATATTTCCAATGCTATTTTTGCCGAAACTAATTTAATACGTACAGATTTTACAGAGGCCAATTTAAAAGGCAGCATATTAAGTCAATGTGATTTGAACTTATCCAAATTTAAGTTTGCAGAACTGCAATGGGCGCAATTCATTAATAATGATTTATCTGGTGCCAACTTGGATGGGTGTCTATTTGCAACAGAAGATTCAACTGTACTCCAAAACATTAGTTCTAATAGCAGTAGCAAAAATAAACGTTTTGTCAATTTTCCTCATTGTAAATTGGATGGATTAGATTTTAGTGATCTAGATTTAACAAATGCAGACTTTGAAGGCGCACAGTTGCATGGCACAAAATTTATGAATGCTATATTAAATGATGCCGATTTCAGTAACGTCGATGCAACAGATGCCGATTTCCAACACGCGGATATGAATGGCGCCTTGTTTTCAAATGCGGTATTGACGAATGCTAATTTTTCACACGCAAATTTTGATTATTGCGAGTTCACTGCTGCTAATCTGGATGGTGTAAATCTCAACCAGGCAATCATTAAATTTACTGACTTTGAATCAGTGGATTTCACCAAAACAACAATTAAGCAAACTAAATTCGAGTTATCAAATCTAAAAAACAGCAACTGGCAAAAAATGGATTTGTCAGGCTGTGATTTTACGGATTGTGATTTTAGTGAGGCTAATCTAAGTCAGTCAAATCTAATTGATGCAAGATTAAAACAAGTGAATTTTACTCAAGTAAATTTAAGTGAAGCCAATTTAAGAAAAGCAAATTGTGAGGCAGCGGATTTTAGTAAAGCAAATTTATCTAATGCCAAATTACATTACGCTAATTTAGCATTTGCGATATTCCAGGAGGCTGATTTAAACCATGCACAGCTTAATGGTGCGCAGATGGCTCGGACACTTTTGGTTAATACTAATTGCAATTATGCTAACTTTGAATCTACACAAATTCCGTATGCAAATTTCTCCCATGCAAAGCTAAATAATGCAAATTTCACTCAGGCAAATTTAACACAATGCAAGCTGCATCGAATTCAAGATGAAGGTTGTATTTGGCATGGTACAAAATTAAAACATGTAGAATATACTGATGACGACCTGGCAGAGGCAGAAGACTGGAAACCACCTGTGCCGTCGGCTTCCTAAATAAAGGATATTGAAATGAATCAAACAGCAAGGGTTTTACCTTTAACCAATGATTTTTCTTATTTTGGGCCTGCAAAACTCACAAGTAATGAAAAGCCCGATGCTACAGCAGAAATATGCTGGTTGTCCTCTGGTATACAACATTCAGCTATTGCACGTGTGGCAATTTCACGTTTTACATCACTGCAAATTGGTGATGAGGTATTGATAACAGCACAATCCCTGGAAGAGGTTTATATCACTGGTTTGCTATCAAAACCAGAATCTGTCACAAGATTGGAAACGCTCGGTGCTTACGCTAAATTAGCTGAAAACAGAGACTCGACTTCAGAGAAAATATTGGAAGTATATACATCAGAGAATGAATTGCTTTTTTCTTATAATCCAGTTAAGCAGACTACCTGTGTAAATATTTCTAAGGGTAATCTTGAATTACGTACTGAAGACGGTGATATTCATCTTAATGCCGCTAACAGAGTTTGTTTAGATGGCCAGTCTCTGGAAATGGAAACGAAAAAGTTTAAGCTCCAAGCTGATAATGCAACACTGGTATTTGCACGACTGGAAACAATAACTGATACTTTAATTGAAAATGCTAAAAATGTTTACCGCAGTGTAAAACAACTTACCCAATTGCGTAGTGGCCGCATGCGCACCTTGGTCGATGAAACTTATCATTTTAAAGCTAATAAAGTGATGTTAAAGGCTGAAGAAGATTACAAGATTAAAGCAGAAAAAATTCATCTGGGGTGAAAATAATGAGGGTTCAACTATGACTGCGATTTTCCCAGGCTCAACTAAGGGGGGAGGTGTGTGCATGGGTATGCCAGATGTGTGTAAAACACCTGCGCCACCATCTCCATCGCCAGTACCCGTACCTTACCCGAATACCGGGCAACTTGTTCAAGCTAATGATACTTCAACCAAGGTCAAATTCGTCAATAAAGAAGTGGTGACTTTAAAATCAAAAATTCCTATGTCGCAAGGTGATGAAGCTGGCGTTGCTGGTGGTTTGGTATCTGGTAAAAACATGGATCAAATAACATTTAAGAAAGGCAGTTCAAAGGTGAAAATTGAAGGGCAAGACTGTGTACATTTTACATCAGTGACAGCACATAATGGCAGCAATGCTAATGCGCCAGCAGGTACACAAATAGCACCAAGTCAAACAAAAGTGATTATTGCGCCGTAGTACCTACGATTGGCAAGTGACACTATCGGCTGAACTAACTTCGCTGATTCGCGCGGGTTTCGAAGTGTGATTCCTTTGTATGGCTTCGGTGTAAGTAAAGCAATAGCCTTCACTCGGAGACCAGATTTTAATTTTCTTCGCACCATTTTCTACAAGCTTAAATCCATTGAGCTCGATTACTTTTCTAAGCTCAGTCTCTTCTGCTTGTGGGAAGCCGCCTTTTAACTCGACAAATTTACCTTCCACTTCGATGTGAGAGCTATGCTGAACTAAGCTGACCATGTGCATTGTATGCACTGCTGAATGTAACGCGCCTCGTGCATATTTCAAACTGTTTTGATCTGCTCTATCGACCATAGTGAGGATCTGAGGTGTCGCTGTTGTGCCAAGCGCTCCTGCTATAGTGATCGCTATTAACATTTCAGTTGTGGTGAATCCACCTAAAGCCGGCAGCCCCATGATATCCCCTTAATATTATAATTATTATAGGGGTATTATAATTGTTTAATAAATCGTCGCAAGTAATATGTTGTTGGCGGAACTTGCGAACGTTAACAAGAATTGTTGTTTAAATATGCAGGAGAAATTTGAGTTATGGTTGCCTGTTTTTAACAACGCATGTTTGTTATTTGATCAACAAACAGCAATAGGGCAACAGCTTGTTGGAAGATATTTTAGGCAGGAAGTTGTTATTTATCGATAAAACCATTAGGTATGCATGGAAAAAGACTCGAATTTAATCCATGAGTTGGAAAAAACAATAATAAATTGAAGAATTCATGCATAAATCTATGTCTACCCTCTGTTATTACTGAGATTTCAGGTTAAAATAGCGACCTTTTTAAGAGCTGGACAAATGAGAGGCGAATGGCTTCAATATTGTCTCAATTCACGGCTTTCGGTGGGCAGATTCCAGGCATTTTTTCGTTATTCACATTGGCTTTATACCTGTGTGTATCGAGATGTATCTCAGGGAATATCGTTTGATGCTCATTTGCTCCGGTATGTTGATCATTCAGTCGCTTGAGTGGTGATCAATAGAAAAACAGAATTTTTTGCTAACTTTAGAGTGCTAACATGACAGACCTATCCAAATATAGAAATATCGGTATCTTTGCTCACGTAGATGCCGGAAAAACGACAACGACAGAGCGTATCCTTAAACTAACCGGTAAAATCCATAAACTGGGTGAGGTACATGACGGCGCTGCAACGACTGATTTTATGGAGCAAGAGCAAGAGCGTGGTATTACTATCCAGTCTGCTGCTACAACTTGTTTCTGGAATGATCACCGTTTTAACATTATCGACACACCGGGACACGTTGACTTCACTATCGAAGTATATCGTTCATTAAAAGTATTAGACGGTGGTGTTGGTGTATTCTGTGGATCAGGTGGTGTTGAGCCTCAGTCTGAAACTAACTGGCGTTATGCGAATGATTCTGAAGTTGCACGTATCATTTACGTTAATAAGTTAGATCGTATGGGCGCTGATTTCTATCGCGTTGTTGATCAAGTAGAAAACGTTCTCGGCGCAAGACCAATAGTTATGACGTTACCTATTGGTATTGAAGATGATTTCACCGGTATTGTTGATCTTATGCAAATGAAAGCATGGATCTGGGACAACTCTGGCGATCCAATGGCATATGAGATTGTTGATATCCCTGCTGAGTATCAAGAAAAAGCCGATGAGTATCGCGAAATGCTTGTTGAAACTGCGCTTGAGCAAGATGACGAGTTAATGGAAGCTTATTTAGAAGGTGATATGCCTACTAATGAAGACTTGAATCGTTGTATTCGTAAAGGGACTATCGCTCTTGATTTCTTCCCTACATTTTGTGGTTCTGCGTTCAAAAACAAAGGCGTTCAATTGGTATTGAATGGTGTTGTTGATTACCTACCAAGCCCAACTGAAGTGAAACCTCAACCAGAAGTTGATTTGGAAGGTGTTGAAACAGGTGAATTCGCGATTGTTGATGTTGATAAGCCATTGAGAGCTTTGGCATTTAAAATCATGGATGACCGTTTCGGCGCGTTAACTTTTATCCGTATATACTCTGGCACATTGAAGAAAGGCGATACCTTGCTGAATACCTTTACCGGTAAAACAGAGCGAATTGGCCGTATCGTAGAGATGCATGCTGATGAGCGTATCGAATTAGATGGTGCGCAAGCGGGTGACATTGTAGCGGTTGTTGGTATGAAGAATGTTCAAACTGGTCACACATTATGTGATCCTAAACATCCTGCGACTCTTGAGCCAATGGTATTCCCTGATCCCGTTATTTCTATCGCAATCGAGCCTAAGGATAAAGCGTCTGCTGAAAAAATGGGTATCGCTATCGGAAAAATGATTGCTGAAGATCCATCGTTCCGTGTTGAAACGGATGAAGACTCTGGTGAGACAATTATCAAAGGCATGGGTGAGCTTCATTTGGATATCAAAGTTGATATCTTGAAGCGTACTCACGGTATCGAAGTTAATGTTGGTAAACCACAAGTGGCTTACCGTGAAACTATCACTCAACGTGTTGAAGATAGTTATACTCATAAGAAACAATCGGGTGGTTCTGGTCAGTTCGCTAAGATCGACTACATCATTGAGCCAGGCGAAACAGGTTCAGGTTATGAATTTGAATCTAAGGTAACGGGCGGTAATGTCCCTCGTGAATTCTGGCCTGCGGTTCAGAAAGGCTTTAAAGATAGCATGGATCGCGGTGTTTTGGCCGGGTTCCCATGCTTAGATTTTAAAGTCACTTTGATGGACGGTTCATACCATGCCGTTGACTCTTCAGCGATTGCGTATGAAATTGCTTCAAAAGCGGCATATCGTCAAACTATGCCTAAAGCAGGACCTCAATTACTTGAGCCGATTATGAAAGTTGATGTATTCACACCAGACGATCACGTTGGTGATGTTATCGGTGACTTAAACCGTCGTCGTGGCATGATTCTGGGTCAAGAGTCTGGCGCAACGGGTGTTCGTATCAAAGCTGAATGTCCACTGTCAGAAA
Organism: uncultured Ectothiorhodospiraceae bacterium; assembly: GCA_945787715.1. Lineage (GTDB taxonomy): Bacteria > Pseudomonadota > Gammaproteobacteria > S012-40 > S012-40 > CALZJE01. The sequence goes on from CALZJE010000011.1 coordinate 24,808, forward strand.
TGTTTGGTTACATCGGTGATTTACGTACCATGACTTCTGGTCGTGGTCAGTTCTCTATGGAATTTGCAAACTACAGTGCATGTCCTCAGAATGTGGCTGAAGCCGTTATCAAAGAAGTTAAAGAACGTGACGAAAAGAAATAGCATTATCTTGCTTTAGTTTAAAAAAAGCCGGACAATCAGTGTCCGGCTTTTTTATTTTTCCTCCCCAAGCTGTTTCTTCAATTACGTCTGGAGTACCAGACTTTTCCAAAATGCAGAATATCTTGTCCTATTTGTTTATTACCTTAAACAAAACACTCACTGACATCATAACTGGCGCATCAAATGCTTCATAAACTATTACTATTTATGAACATAACGCTCGAAAATATGCCGCAATCTAATTTGCTCTTTGATATAAAATAGCAAATAATGAAATCCTTATTTTAGCTTATTGAGGTAATCCAATGACCATGAAACGCTCTTTACAACTATTTTTTCTATTGTTGATGTTTACCCTGTTTGCCGCATGCAGTAGTAGTGATGGCAATATTGTGTGGCAGAAAATAAATGAAGGCGCGTTACTTGTTGATGTGCGCACTCCTGCTGAACATGAGAGGGGTCATTTAGACGGTTCGTTACTTATTCCGCATACTGAAGTTGCAGCAAGAATATCCGAGTTTGGAGACGATAAATCACGCCCAATAGTTTTATATTGCAAAAGTGGTGGACGTGCCGGTAAAGCTCACAAAGTGCTTGAAGCCAATGGATTCACCAATGTAACCAATGGTGGTGGGTACCAGGATTTATTAGCCTCAAAACAGTAGTTCCTTGCTCTGAGTTATTTTTCTAAATACTCTCTTTATTTTAAACTGAAATTATTTGCTGCAGGATAAAGAGAGTTTTAGTTATCAGCTATTAAATTCTGTAACCGCTGATTAAGACATCTAACAAGTGAAAGTTGAATTCAAATCTTTGAGTAAACAACGCCTATCCGTTTGAATGTACTTTATTTCATAGTGTTAGATAAGATGAACAAAGCTTTCTTACTACACTGTCTGAAAATGATCAATTGCATAGAGGTATATGATAAATGATACCGATTTTTCTGATATGTTGAGTGATCAACCTGAAAAGATCATGGTTGGTGATTTACATATTTTTCATTCCTTATCCAACAAGTTCGTTTTAACTCATCATAGATCAACTGATTTTTACAGGATTGTTATTGCGTAAATTTACATGATATTTTCAATGGATTATTATGAATTGATTAACAAGTTGTAAGTATAACCGCACTTGCAAATAAAGCAGGGATTTGTACGGTATTGTATTACTGAACGGAGCACTTGAAGATGAATGTTGAGGATATCTGTCTCAATAGTGATGTAAAATTTACTGATTCAAATTTTGTATCAGTGATGCAAAAACTGAATGCTATTAGTTTTGAAGCAAGTAATATTGACGAGCTACTCAATAATGCGATTCAAGAAGTATTAGAATTTTTTCAGTGTGATCGCGCATGGCTACTTTACCCCTGTGATCCTACATCAGATAGTTTTGAGATAAGAACAGAAAAAACCCGACCAGAATGGCCGGGAGCCAGTTCATTCAATCGACCCATTGCGATGTCTGATCAATATCGCCATATCACTGCCGAGACCTTAAAACAAAATAGGCCATTGGTTTGGGATTTGAGGGAAAACCCAACTGTTCAAGAAAGCCTTGAATCCTATTCAATTAAAACTCAAATAACAATGGCATTATTCACCCGGGTTGGAAAACCTTGGATGATAGGGCTTCACTATTGCGCTGATCATCATCGTTTTAGTGATAGGGAAATTGAATTATTTTCTGTTATTGGACGTAGAATTGCTGAATCTCTCAGTACCTCGCTTGCAATTATCGACCTTTATAACAACGAAGAACGTTATCGTTTATTGATTGAAACGATGGCGCAAGGTGTGATTTGTCAAAACAAGAAAGGTGAGATACTTGAAATAAACCCTGCAGCTGAAAAAATATTAGGTATGGCAGAGAGGGCGTTCAATCATCTTCCCGTTGCTGGGTATTGGGGTGCACCTATCGATCAGAATGGATGCTGTATACCACCCAATGAACATCCGGCATTAGCCGCATTAATAAAGAATGAAGCAGTACAAAATCAGTTGATGGGCGTATATCACAGTACTAACAAATGTTATCACTGGATCGTAGTCAATGCTGTACCTCAGCATCAAAGAGAAAACGAAACGCCGCAAGTCGTTGTCACTTTTTCTGATATAACCAGTCTCAAAAAAGCAGACGAAGCATTAAAAGCACATCTTTATTTTCTTGATGCTATGGAGCGTATTAATAGAGTAACTATTAGTGACGATCCGATGGATGTCATATTGAATCGATTACTTGATGAAATACTTGATATATTTCATTGTGATCGAGCTTGGTTTTTATACCCATGCGATCCAAATGCAACTTCTTGGCAAATTCGCTTGCAAAAAAATAAAAGTCAGTGGCAAGAGATGGATTTAGGAGTTAACCGGGAAATGACGAACGATTCCAAAAGACTTCTCGAAAATGCGTTAAATTCTGATAAACCTATTTGTATGAATATTGCTGGGGATAGTGAATTTCCTAATCAATCCTCAACAAAAAAATACAATATCAAATCGCAAATGTATTTTCCAATAAGACCAAAAACAGATCGCCCCTGGATGCTTGGATTACATCATTGCGAGTTCCCTCATTTTTTTGGTGAAGAAGAGGTGAAATTATTTGAGGAGATAACTCGTAGAATATCTGATTCATTGTCGACTCTCATTTCAATGCAAAGTTTACGCGAAAGCGAAGAACGTTTTCGTACTATGATCGAACATGCACCAGAAGCGATATTTGTATTAGACGTTGATAAAAATAGATTGATTGATGCTAATGAAAACGTCACCTTACTTTTTCAAAGTTCACAAACAATTTTATTTGGGAGTGAATTTACGAGTTTAAGTCCCGCTATTCAATTAGACGGTAGTCCTTCATTAGAATTGATGTCTAAAAAAATAATATCCGCCTTGAATGGAGAAGCACCTGTTTTTGAATGGATGTTTATTAATGGAGAAGGTGAAAAAGTACATTGTGAAGTGAGACTTATTCGCTTACCCGCACAAGGTCGCAATCTAGTTCGAGCAAGTGTAACTGACATTACTTTAAGACAACACGAGAAGGCGAGAATGCATATGTTGTCGAGCGCTTTGCAGCAAACAGCAGACTCCATACTTATTACCGACACTAGTGGTTCTATTGAATATGTAAATGCAGCTTTTGAAGTAACAACAGGATATAGCTACGAAGAAGCACGCCAGCAAAAGTATGGTTTTTTGCGAACCAATGAAAGTGAAGATAATGCATTTAGAAAAATATGGGACACAATTAGTAAAGGCGATATTTTTAGTGATGTATTAATTAATAAACGTAAAGACGGTACTCTTTATTATGAGGAAAAAACGGTAACGCCGTTAAAAAACAATAATAACGAAGTCACGCATTTCATTTCTTCTGGTAGAGATATTACCGAACGCATGGAGTCTCAAGAACGTCTTCAATTTCTGGCGCATCATGATGTACTTACTGAGTTGCCGAATAGATTGATGTTGCTTGAAAGGCTGAATAGAGCCATTAAACGTGCTGAAAGGGAAGATAATACGCTTGCTGTACTTTTTCTTGATCTAGATCGATTTAAAATCATTAATGACACATTGGGTCATGAAGTTGGTGATCAATATTTACAGAAAATCGCACGTCGCCTGGTGATAAATCTGCGGGCAACGGATACTGTTGCTAGATTTGGGGGGGATGAGTTTGTTATCCTGCTGGAAAGTGTTCATCATGAAGATGAAATAATTCATATTACTAATAAACTTCTGATAGAGTTGTCATCCTCGCTTACCATCAACGATCATGAGCTGATTACTTCGGGTAGTATAGGTATCAGTATTTACCCCAAAGACGCACAAGACCCTCATACCCTACTTAAATATGCTGATACAGCAATGTATAAGGCAAAAGAACAGGGGAGAAATACATTTGAATTTTATTCTATCGAAATGAGTTCTAGAGCTTTTGAAAGACTCTCGCTTGAAACTCAACTTCGTTACGCTTTGAAACGTAATGAATTTGAAATTTATTATCAACCTCAAATTTCAATTGAGAGTAAAAAAATAGTGGGTGCTGAAGCACTGCTGCGTTGGAATTCTCCTGGTGAAAAAACAGTATCTCCTGATGTGTTTATTCCAATGTTAGAAGAGATTGGATTAATAAGCTCTGTGGGAGAATGGGTCTTACAGTCCAGTTGCGAGAGATTACATCATTGGCAAACGATTACTGATTCATCATTTCGATTGTCTGTTAATTTATCCTCACGGCAATTTAAGGGTAGAAACCTGGAGGACTTACTGACATCTGTGATTAAGGAGCGAAATATCCCAATGGGATCGCTTGAAATTGAAATTACAGAGAGCTTATTGATGGATTATGAAAAAACTACTCACGAAATGTTAAATCGATTTAGTGAAATGGGATTGCGCCTGTCAATCGATGATTTTGGTACCGGGTATTCTTCCCTCAGTTATTTAAAACGTTTCCCAATTAATACATTAAAAATTGATCGATCATTTATAAATGATATCTGCACCGATCCAGACGATGCTGCAATCGTCACTGCTATTATTGCCATGGCGAAGAGTTTAAACCTCGATATCGTTGCTGAAGGTGTAGAAACTCAAGCGCAAATGGATTTTCTTGAGAAGAAATCTTGTAATTTAGCGCAGGGTTTTTATTTTAGCGAAGCAGTACCGGAAGCCGATTTTGTAAAACTATTATCAGAAGAGTTGGTAGTTTAAATTATCTCATGTAAATTAATTAGTTTCTAAATTGTACCGTTTGCGTTCTAGTAATCGCTTATCGACGAATAATTATCCATAAATCTTATTTTTCCTTCATAAATCTATTCTTATAGTTTGTTATTCGTACAATTCTTCATCTATCTTGATAAAATCATTCAGGTTTTAAGTATTCAGTCGACTTATTAACAAACCCAAGTTGTTATTTTGAAATGGAGTTCGTTTTTAAAATCGATTATGGAAAATCAATATAAACAAATTTCTCGATTACATTGTGTAAATTGTTACCAATATCAATGTGTTGTGTTCAAACCATGTAGGTTTAAAGCTTATTTTATATTTACAGTTTTGCTTTTTACTTTATTTTGTTTAAATAGTGAAATTGTTGCAGAAGAGCCGGTGAACGTTACTGATAATTTGCTAGTGACCACGGAACTGGAACCGATACTAGAATTGGAAGTGAAAACAGAGCTGGAACCGAAGGCAGAGCTGGAACCGAAGGCAGAGCTGGAACCGAAGGCAGAGCTGGAACCGAAGGCAGAGCTGGAACCGAAGGCAGAGCTGGAACCAAAGGCAGAGCTGGAACCAAAGGCAGAGCTGGAACCAAAGGCAGAGCTGGAACCGAAGGCAGAACTCGAATCGATACCAGAATCAGATCAACCAGAATTTCGTATCAAAGTTAAACATTTTACTGTGGCAGGCATCTCCGACAATCTTCATCCAGAAATTAATCAAGAAGAGATAGAACGGTATCTAAATAAAGCTAGAATAAAGAATCCACAAGGGTTCACATTAGACGAGTTAAGTCGTTTAGCAAAATCAATAACTCGTATCTTCCGTCAAGCAGGTTTTATTCTTACCCAAGTTATTTTACCCGAACAGGATATCAACCAAGGCATCATTGTTTTTCAAGTCCTGGAAGGTTATCTGGAAAATGTTGTTGTGAATGGTAGTACTAACTATGAGCAAGCTGTGCTAACACGTCCATTTAACCAACTCATCGATCTACCGCTCAACAATCAATCTTTGGAAGGAGCAATGTTACACTTAAATGATTTTTCTGGATTAACAATAGCCGGTGTCTTACGACCCGGAAGTAATCAAGGTACTACAGAGTTGGTATTGGATATTAAAGAAGAAAAGAAAATAGATGCTTCGATATTATTTGATAACTATGGAACAGACTTTACAGGAAAACACCGAGTCTGGTTCGGATTTAATTATCATAATCCAAGTGGTGTCGGTGACAGGCTTGGGATTAATGTTGTAAGAACAGAAGGGCCTGATAGTACTGTTTATGGCTCATTGAGTTATGAATATCCATTTTATATTTCAAGGTCAGCATTCAAAGGTGGTTATTTAGCTGGCGTAGAATATAGCCGCAATAGTTTTCAACTTGGGCAACAACTTGAAGAACTAGAAATTAAAGGAATCTCCGATGCTGCAAATATCTTTTTGCAAAAAAGTTTAACAAGAGCGAGAAGTGAAAGCATATTTGCGCGTATCGGCTTTACTCGTAAAGACAGTTCAACCGAGCAACTTTCTAATAACATAGCAAAAGATACACTTTCTGTTCTTTCTTTAAATGTAAGTTCAGATAATTTGTTGCTAACAGAAGCGATGAGTTATCAATTTTCACTAGGATTACATCGAGGCTTCGGCGGCTTATTCGGAGCAACGAGTAAAAATGGAAGCAAAAACTCAAGTCGAATTGGCGGTAGTGGTGAATTAGCTGGTGGAACATTTAATAAAATGTCGTTTAACTACACTCAGTTCCTAGCAATTAATCCCAATAACTCTTTTGTAATGCGGATAAATGGTCAAATATCAAAAGATCTATTAATCTCAATGGAACAGATGCCATTAGGTGGCCCAAATAGTGTTCGTGCGTATCCAACGTCAGAATATTTGTTTGATACCGCTGCGTTTTTAACAACAGAATGGAAGATTAATTTAAATTCATTTTATAGGGAGCAGTATCCGTCGCTTATGCAACCAACAGAAAAGCTCGAACTTGCATTATTTTTAGATCTTGCTGCGGGTTATTTAAACGATCCTCTTGTTAATGAAGTTAAATCAACAAACCTTAAAGGCTTTGGTCTTGGCTTGTTACTGCAAAATAAAACCAAAAATGTGTTAACTAGCCGAATTGATATTGCTAGACCAATTGGTAATATACGTGCTTCAAACGATCAATCCTTTCAAATTCATTTCAATATGGCATATCAGTTTTAGCAATAAAGACAGCCACATTTGTGCCTTCGAGCACGTTTTCCAATCGTTTGAGGTTATTCGCTAAAGCTAATCACTGAAAAGCATCGGAAAATGTGCATGAAATGGATTTACTGTAGTAGGCTTTCCATTTTTTGAAAACCTCCTAGCGGGAGATACCATGAACAAAGTTATTTTAGTCACAGGTGGAAGTCGGGGCATTGGTGCCGCCACAGCAAAATTGGTAAGTCAAAAAGGTTACGCAGTCTGCATTAGCTACAATAACGATAAACTCTCAGCTGAGAGGCTCAGAAATGAAATTATTACAAGCGGTGGGATTGCATTATCTGTTCAAGCAGATGTTGGAATAGAAAATGATGTTATTCGTCTTTTTCAAACAGTCAAAAACGAATTTGGTTGTATCTCAGGCTTTGTAAATAATGCCGGCATCATAACACCTCAATCTCAGTTGGTTGATATGGACATCGAGCGGCTGAAAAAAATATTTAACATTAATATTATTGGTAGCTTTATTTGTGCGCGAGAAGCAGTAAAACACATGTCAACTGATTCTGGAGGTGAAGGTGGTTCGATTGTGAATCTATCATCGGCTGCCGCAAGAATCGGATCTCCTAACGAATTCATTGACTATGCAGCGTCAAAGGGTGCCATAGATACCATGACGTTAGGATTGGCAAAAGAGGTTGCCGAGCAGGGGATACGCGTTAATGCTGTCCGACCAGGCTTGATTAGCACAGAATTGCATGCAGATACTGGTGATGCTAATCGTCCGGAAAAATTAAAACAGTATGTACCCATGAAAAGAGCTGGCACTGCGGAGGAGGTAGCAAATATGATTGTATGGCTTCTTTCAGATGAAGCTTCATATGTAACAGGTTCGTTATTCGATGTTACCGGCGGGCGCTAGTGGTGGTGTTTTATCGAGCTACAGCTATGTAGATGATTATTGCAGCCGGTTAAAAAATACCGGCAATTGTGATGATGATAAGTCGACAATCGCTACTAAAATTCATCAACTATTGAACAAACTATTTCAAAAAAACTCACACAAATAGTTTGCATTTCCTATAAATATAATTAATGACATATAAACGTTGTCTTAAAATAGGGGATTCATAGGTTCTTTTTGGTTATCCACAAAATCTGTGGATAACTCTGTGGATTAAGTCTGAGTATCTGCTTCTAGCGCGCATTATTGCTGGCTTGCAGTTAAATTGGTTGAAAAATGTCATGCATTTAAGTCTTTGTATTATAAGTAAATTATCTAAGTTGTTAATATCTATATAGGTGTCGGCTAGTTAAAGCAATGCTTACATCCAATTTTGAGTAATTGTGAATAAATTTCACATTAAATGATTTAATCTGCTGAATATTTCTTAGAAATCAAGTGTTTTTAAATCTTTAATTGAAATTACTTATCATGTTTTGATCAGTTGGTTTATGTAGGATAAAATAATTAGAAAATTATTAAGGAATTAGTAATGCGCTATGTTCTTCTTATTGTCGCCTACATGTTACTTTCTTTTATTGTGGGCCTAGGTTTTTTATATCCGAATAGACCTGTTTCAGTATTTGAATTTTTTCTTGTAGCGGCGATGGTAATTCCTGTCATTGCGCTATTTGATTACATTGGTCAAAAAGTAATCGAAAATGAAATGTTTGTGAGTTTACCGCAAGCAATACGCGTTGTTGTAGGGATTGTTGTATTGGGTGTGTTTTTAGTGACTGTCGATTTTTCAATTAGTATCCTTGGGCTTGAAGTTGAATCGTGGTAATTTAGTTTCCCATTATGTTCAAAAAGGAATGAAAGGTGGATTACGGATATAAACTCGCTTTAAAAGTTAGAGATTATGAATGCGACATTCAAGGGATTGTGAATAACAGTGTTTACCAAAATTACTTGGAACATACTCGTCACGAATTTTTGTTGGAATCAGGTATTAATTTTACTGAACTCGCGAATTCCGGGATTAATCTCGTCGTTGTAAGAGCAGAACTAGACTATAAATTTCCTTTAAAAAGCGGCGATGAATTTTGGGTTGGATTAAATTTACAGCGTTCGTCTAAAGTTCGATTCGAATTTTCACAAGATATCTATCGTTCACATGATGAAAAACTAATTCTTAATGGGAAGATAATTGGAACATCATTAAACGAAAGAGGAAGACCTTTTATTCCGGAGGCCTTGGAAAAAATGTTTTAACTCGGTTGATATTTGTGATGTAAAAACATCAAGTGAAACAAAGTAAATCTTGATTTCCAGTAACTACTCAGCATATTTTAAATTTAAAACTTAGAATTGAGCGTTTGGTGCTATATCTGTTGTAGAAACCGTTGTCCACATGGATGCGGACTTCGAGCACCCATGGATGGGTTCACAGCGTGTTTTAAAGACATATATAGTACCAAATGCGATTTGTGCATAATACGCTGAGTAGTTACGATTTTCAAATCTATAAGCTTTCACCAGTTGAAACAAATGGCAATGGCTAAGGTTAATGTCTATTCCAGAATAACACGCCGTCGTGTTTCAAAATATGCAGCTGTAACAATGAGCAACCCGCCTATTGCTTCTTCTAACGAAGCGCGTTCACCACCGATCCACATTGCAGAAACCACAGCGGTCACCAATTCCATGATGATGAGTATTGATGATTGACCTACCTCCAACCGTGTTACAGCCCATTGCGTACATAATGTTGCTAATAAAATCCAGAAAAGGCCAAAGGCAATGACAGGGAGCCAGTTAGGCATGTTCATATCAGGAAAGGGTTGAACCTCAAAAACTAATAGTACGAAAGCAAGTATTGTAGATCCCAAAAACACAGCGCTCATCTTACTAGCAACTGGTAAATCGACAGATGCACGAAAAGCGACGTTATTCATCGCCAATGCAAAACCTGCAAGTAGCGCAAGAAAATCAATCCATGATGCAGAAGTTTTAAAAAAATTAAAACCATCCAATACCAAGAATGCCCCCGAAAGCGCTAATAAAACTGCCAGCGAACGTGTTCGATCTATCTTCTCATTCAAGAATAATTTTCCACCCAACACTCCCCAAGCAGGAAGAAGATAGAATAAAACCATCACACGTATAACATCACCGTAAATCATCGCTGTGGCAAATGCGAGGTTTGCAATGCCTGAAGAAATGACTATTATCCAGATATATTTATGATTATTTCGCCAAATGGGAAACTGTTTTATAAGGACTGGAAGCAACAGCAATGCGACAATACCATTGGTCATTAACACCAGCGGAATAACATCCACTCCTTGTTGATGAAAATATTTTAGCGGGATCCATGTAAGGCCCCATAACATAGAGCCAAACAACATGATAAAAACGGGAATGGAGGTGTTCAACTGATTTATAAGGTAAACGTAAAGTTATCAACTAAAGCACCAGGTAATTGTGCACTGGCTTCAGATCTTTTCTCATAGGTGCTGGAGTTGAGAATCTCTTCACGATCTTTGGTAAGGGCAATAAGATTGTCTCCAAGAATGTGATAGATGCTTTCATCAAAACGCATGACACCAAGTGGAGCCACTGGTTTACCATTTTCTACCCATAAACAAGCGAATCGTGTCATACCTGTAATACGACAATTATTTCTATCAGAATAATTACAATACCAAAGGTTACTGATGTAAACACCTGTACCTAGCGTGCCCAGGATTTTGTTTTGTTGTAAAGAGCCAGCATTCATCACCAAGGATTGCGGATGCTCAATGCTACAGTTTACACTTTCCCCATATTCCATCGCACTTCGATGATTGTTGAGACAATCTTTATAGTGTCCATTGTTGATTAGATTTATATCACTTGGCTTTATGAATCCTTGATGAGTGAATTCAGGGGTAAGCCCCGTTTTATGATTTTCTGTCAGTGATATTTTATCGCTAAGATTAACGCCGTCTTTTATCATTTTAATTAATGGCGTTTGAGCGGTACGATGGCTTTTTAGGCCGAATCCTCCCCAGTTAAGCAATTCGAATAATTCGTATAGAGCAGAAGGGGAAAGATATACTCGATATTTACCGGGTGATATTGTTTTAGCTGCTAATGATAAAAGTGGAAGTGTTTGTTGAGCAAAAGAGAATTTTTCTTGGAATACTTCAGTGTTCCACTGCTTACCGGCGTAGTTTTGCTTAATCGCTTTGTCGCTATTCTGATAAATGCTCCAGTCAAAATTAAAGCTATAGTCAGTATGCCAGTTGAATTGTCCTAGCGAATTGGCGAATCCTTGAGAAATTTCACCACTTGCCAAAATACCCACTAAATCTAGCCCCTTCGCATTTTCTATTATCTGTGCAATTGCTTCTTCTGTTGAAGGTAAACGATTTTCACCAAAAAAAGAACTATTGTTAATATTCGTTGCATAGTGAATAAAAGGATTCTCGGGTAGATAATTCAATTGGGATCGTAAGTTATTTAATAAAGATTGTGCCAGGGATAAATCATTTTCTAATTCCCCGGAAAGATTGAAGCTCGCACTGCATTGTCTTTTATGGTTAATCAAATCGAGCTTGAAATGCTGCTGATGAACAAACCCAGCCTGTCGAATGCGATTATGATTGAAGCGTGAAAAATCCGATTTTTCTTCTTCGTAGTTTATTAACAGCACCTCATCAGCTTGCAGTTGAGAGAACAGTTTAGTGCTCAAATCACGAAAGTAATTTTCCATCAAGCACCTCCAAATATTTCGATATTGCTAAATACGCAAGCGGGGGAGGCATGTCCTACATGTATCATTTGATTGGGTTCACCTTTCCCACAATAGGGTGTACCCCAAACTTCAAATGTGCTGTCGTTTCCTACGCTAGCTAAGTTACGCCAAAAATTGGCAGAAATTCCTCGATAGTTAGGATTCCGAACGATCTCTTTTAACTCACCATCTCGAATAACTCTGCCAAATTCACAACCAAATTGAAATTTATTACGACTATCATCAATTGACCAAGATTTGTTGGTATCCATTAATACACCGTATTCAATTGATGAAATTAATTGTTCCATGTTTTTATCACCGGGCTCTACATTCAGGTTCGCCATGCGATCCATCGCGGGACGGTTCCAATCACAAGCGCGTGCATTGGCAACACCAGAAAGTTGGCTACGTGTTTGTGATGATGCACTTCCTAGCGGTCTTTCTAGTTTGCCATTGCGAATCAGAAAAGTTTTTTCAGCGGCTGTCCCTTCATCATCAAAAGCAAAACTTGCCATCTCTTCAGGAATCGATGCATTAGAACTGACATTGAGTAATTCCGATCCATACTGATAGTGACCAAACATATCTTCGGTAACAAAGCTGGTCCCTGCGTAATTCCGTTCATCTCCCAAGATTCTATCAAGTTCCAAAGGGTGGCCAATGCTTTCATGGATCTGTAACATCATTTGACTGGGTAACAACAATAACGACATTTTATCGGTAGGGCACTCTTCTGCTTCAACCAAAGCCAATGCTTCTTCAGCTGTTTGTTGAGCTGATTTTGGGAAGTTAAAGCTTGATAATTGCTCCAATCCGCCTTGACGAGCAGAACCCCAGCCACCACCAGTCCTCATTTGGGTTTGTGAGCCTTTATTAGCCACAGCATAAAAGCCTGGAATGATGTAATGAAATAACTGTTCGATTTTAATATCGTCACTGGAAACAAAAAGTGATTCTGTTTCTCGACAGCTTAGTGTCGCCTGGTAATCAACAATTGCGTCAGAGATATTGAGATCTTTGTTGATAGCGTGGAGAAGGGATATCTTGTCACTTGCTGTTGAATTCCCCCAGGCTTCGAGTACTGGCGTTTGATAGCTACCAGATTTATCGGGTCGTGGATAGTCCGCTGCCCTAACTAAGCCGTGCTGATTTGTTATTTCAATCCAGCGTAGTGCTTGCTCAATCGCATGGGTAAATCCTGCAATGTTTAACTGGCTTGTTGCTGCGTAGGCGATGCCACCATCATGAACCAGAGTGATATGAGCACCACAACTTTGTTTTATTGAAGGCGGTTGTAGAACGTTTTCTCTAACATCAAGGGATTCAACAGTATCGAAGCTTAAGCGTAGTGTCCAATAATCGATTGAAGAGGGGACTACCTGTTTAAAAAGTGTAACAGAGTTATTTAATTTCATTTGTGTTAGCTCACACTGATTTTTTCCCGATTAATTCTATTTGATAACCATCAGGATCTTCAACAAAGGCAATAACTGTCGTTCCTGCATTCATGGGGCCGGCTTCCCGTAGAATTTTTGAGCCTTTTCTTTTCATTAAAGCAGCCGCTTCATATACATCCTCAACTTCGATAGCCAAATGACCAAAGCCATTACCGAGTTCATATGATTCAACGCCCCAGTTATAAGTTAGCTCCAAGGCCGTATTTTCACTTTCGTCGCCATAGCCTAAAAAGGCCAGGGTGAATTCACCTTCTGGGTATTCTTTTTGACGGAGCAGCTCCATTCCTAACGTTTCTGTATAAAACTCAATAGATCGTTGCAGGTTTCCAACTCGAAGCATGGTGTGTAGTAGTCGCATGGTGACTCCTTAGTAATATTTTGATCCAGTAATTATACGCTTGAATAATCTAAATGAAATGAGTAAATAATTGATCACTTAACAGCCAAATTAACTTCAAGAATTTTTACTAATAAGCGCTAAAAGTAGTACGACAAATTGAAACCCAATGCCGTATTGAGTAGTTTCAAAATTATACAAATAGTTTCGGTTTTGCTAAATAATAACCCTGAGCGTAATCAACACCGATGGATCGTAGTTTTTCCAAAATTTCCTCTGATTCTACAAACTCCGCTATTGTTTGCATGCCCATAACATGGCCTATATCATTTATTGATTTAACCAGCGCAAGATCCATTGGATCGTGAACAATATCTCTTACAAATCCACCATCAATTTTTAAAAAATCGACTGGTAGATTTTTCAAATAGAGAAATGATGACATGCCTGCACCAAAATCATCTAAGGCAAAAAGACAGCCCTTATTCTTCAAAGCTTTAATAAAGCGGGTAGCACTGGTGAGGTTCACAATGGTGGCGGTTTCAGTAATTTCAAAACATATTTTTTCAGGCGGTATTTTCGATTCGTCTATGCAGGAAATTACGTATTCTAGAAAATTATTATCACCGACTGAGTGCCCTGAAAGGTTGATGGAACATATGCCTAAATCATCAATATTGGCTCTATTACTTAAAGATTTTAATCCTGCTCCAACAACCCAACGATCTAATGTCGGCATTAAATTATAGCGTTCTGCAGCTGGCAGGAAAGCACCTGGTGAAATAATGTTGCCAGATTCGTCTTGCATACGAATTAAAATTTCAAAGTGTCTGTCGTTACAAACACGCGTTCCAATGGGAGAAATTTCCTGGTGATATAATATAAATTGATTTAAATCAAGGCCCCGATTAATACGTGTTACCCATTGCATTTCACCATGTCTTTTAGTAACAGTAGCGCTATCTTCTTTGTAACTATGAACACGGTTTCTGCCAGCATCTTTTGCAGAATAGCATGCGCTATCAGCTATGCTGAGAACACTTGAAAGATTCACACTATCTTTATTGATAGGAACTAAACCGATACTTACACCAACAGAAAATGAGTGATCCTCCCAAATAAATCGAAACTCTTGAATAGTTTGACAGAGATGTTCTGAGATTTTTAGCGCTTCCTCTGGCCCACAATGCTCAAGAAGCAGGGCAAACTCATCACCACCCAGTCGAGCCAGAGTATCTCGTTGGCGCATATTGAATTGTAACAATGAAGTGATTTGTCGTAATAACTCGTCACCGGCCACGTGACCACAGGTATCATTGACTATTTTGAATTGATCGAGATCCATATATAACATAGCATGTTCAAAATGTTTCTCTTGAGCTTGAATAATAGAGCGACTTAATCTATTTTCAAATTCTCGCCGATTAATTAAGTCTGTTAGCATATCGTGCTGAGCTTGATAGGATAATTGTTGTGACAGTTTTCGAGCCGCTGTTACATCATGAAAAACCAGAACTACACCAATAATTTCGTCATCTTGATTTCTAATAGGTGCCGCAGAATCTTCAATGGCAATATGCTCTCCACTCTTTGTAATTAAAACAGTATTATGAGTTAACTCGATGGTGCTTTTTTCCCTTAAACACTGTGCCACTGGATTTTCCGTTTCCAGATTTGTAATCTCATTGTAAGTTTTAAATATTTCGTTCAGTTCCTTTCCTTCAGTTTCTTCTATTTTCCACCCGGTCAATTGCTCAGCGACTGAATTCAAAAATTGTATATTGCCTTTGATATCTGTTGTGATTACGCCATCACCGATAGATTGTAATGTAACCTGGGCCCATTCTTTTTCTTCGAACAACTCTTGTAGAGCGCAATCCCGCTCACTTCGGCGTTTAGAAATATTATCGACCATATTATTAAACGCATCATACAATACACCGACTTCATCGTTACCTTTCTTATTTGCACGGAAAGAGTAGTCTTCTTCATTGGTAATGTTCTTAACCACACTTGCGAGTTCAAGAATTGGATCTGAGATAAAACGTTGCAGTCTATTGGCAAAATAAAAAGCAATCAGAGCAAGTAATATCATCAAACTAACAATGGAAAACAAATAATTAAGGCGCTTTTTATCCAAAAGCTTAGTTGATGCCCTAATATAAATAGATCCGTAAAATTCATCCTTATAAATAATCGGCTTCCAAACATATAACCACCCATTGCTAAATAAAGATTGTTCCGTCGGCTTACTTGGGAATACGATTGTTGAGTTATCTCTATCAAAAGATGCAAATAAATGACTTTCACGATCATAAAGTCGTGCATTAATGATTGAGGGTATCGATGTAAGTCGTGAAATAACTTCAGTTGCACCTTGTTTATCACCAAAAAGTAGAGGGATTACCGTATAGTCACCGACCAGTTGTGCATTTATTTCAGTGCTATTGGACATATCCTTTTTAGCTTGTGCTATGTCATTAAACATCATAGCTGTTAGACCTATAAAAAGGGATGACATAGTGACGAGCAAAATAATAACCACAAGCTTAGATTTAATACTGAGATTTCTCAATAAATTCACTTTTTGAGTGGCTCCACTATTTCCGCAACCGATAATAATTTATAACTTATTTGAAATCCGGCTTCTTTTGTTGCCGTTTCATTGATTTCAAATCTTATGTTCTTCCCGGACATAAAAAAATTAATTAATATACCTTTTTGTGCAAATCCCAAAGTGTCTGATATTGTAAGGACAGTGTTTCTTTTCGCTATGTCGATAATTTCTGACAGTTGATAATTAGTGTTATTGGATACAAAAAGTAATTGGCAGCCAAGTATTTCGTCGGGAGTAAATATTTCTTGTACAATGACATTTTTATTGAGTATTTTTTTGGTTTTATAAATGTCAGCGAGTTGTATTGCAAATTCTTTGTTACCAAAAACACCAATAGTAAAAGATTGTTTTTGATTACTTAGAGCGGAGGAATTGGGCCAGTCTATAAAACGCGTAAAACGCTCGAGAAATACCGCTTTCAATGTTGAATAAGTTGCTTCTTTTTTAGCGGCAAATAATGGTTGAGAAAGTGAAAGTACAAGGAATATTATGAGAATTAATTTAAATGTTAGGAAATTGTATTTAACGTTTACGATATTATGCAGAGCACATTCAAATCCCCTGATGCAGCTCGCAATTTTTATTATGAAATCATGGTGCTGATGTTTCAATAAAGTATACCTGTTTTATAAATTATCAGCGTTACAAAATACAACCCGTCAATTTTAATTTAGACCTGCTTTACGTGAATAAACTTTCTTCAAACAAATAATGGTAAATTATTTCTTATATGGAAATTAGCCACATAATATGTCTTTGTAAATTAAGTTCGCCTCCTCCATGAGTGCTAATATATTACATAATTAATTAAGGTTAATGATCACCTTTGTAGAATTATGTGTATGATTAAGAAACAGCTGGGAAATCGCCATGTTTCTATCAATATTTTAAAAAAAACTTATCTTTAAAGTGATCCAAATTAAAATCTATAACACCAAGTATATTAGAGAAATTCAATTTATTGAAGAACAGGAGACGATTAATTATCGCCGATTTACATTTTTGCAGTATTAAAAACTCATTATTGTTAAACTCATTCTTAAAATTTAATTTTTAGCGTAGTTCAGGTTGTAAAATTTAGAGAGAAGTGAGTAAAACTGTTAGGTGTTAAAAATTGTCTGGTTGCTCAAATTGGTGTCAAAAATTGGTAGCACAAATCTACTCAGATCGACAAATCAAAATTAATAGTCCCTTCCAAAAATGTTACACATTCTCCGGTGAGAGTAATCCGGTCATTTCTGTTTTTACACGTTAGCTCTCCACCACGTGCAGATATTTGTTTGGCGTGAAGAGTCGTCTTTCCTAAATGTTTAGACCAATAGGGTGTTAGCAGACAATGAGCTGATCCTGTAACAGGATCTTCGTTAACTCCATAACGTGGCGCAAAAAAGCGGGAAACAAAATCAGAATCATTGCCAGGTGCTGTGACAATGATCCCAACACAATCCAGATTCTCTAACAGTTGCATATTGGGGCTGATGTTCCTAACGTCCAATTCTGTATCGAATACGGCCATATAATCAACTGATAGATAAGTTTCCAAGGGCGTCATTCCAAGACCTTTTACTAGTGATTTTGGCGGATCAACTTGGTTAATTTTTCTGGAGGGGAAATCCATTTCTAAGCTATTATTCTGCCTTATAACAATCAGGGTGCCACTTTTAGTGGAAAAATAAATTTTGCTAAGCGTTGAATCGATATGATTAAAAATAACCCAGGCTGATGCCAGCGTAGCATGTCCACACAGTTCGATTTCCTTAATAGGTGTGAACCAGCGTAATTCATATCCACTGCTGATTTTTACAATAAAAGCTGTTTCAGAGAGATTATTTTCAAACGCGATCTTTTGTAAAATATCATCACTGAACCAGTGATCAAGAAGGCAGACACCAGCGGGATTACCTTTAAACATTTGCTTTGTAAATGCATCGACTTGAAAATATTTCAATTTCATTTAGTTTTTTCACCACTTTATTTTAGATTACATGAACAACTCTCTGATTCCAAGGGCTTTTCTCATTACGGAATGGCGAGGGTAAGTGTTGTTCTGTTTAAACTTAAAAGAGACGAAAAATCCTTCGTTTGAATTCAATGCTGTGAAGTTACGAGCTTATTTGGTAATTTCACGCGTCACAATAGCCATTCTCTTTTTGATAAGCGCCTAATTATTCTGGAAAAGGTACCTCATTGCTCAGGTTTTCTAAATATCTTGCCGATTGTGTTATTGGTGAACGATTTCACACTTTACAGTTTTACAGAAATAAACGGGAATTCGTTGTTGAACGTCCAGGGAAGCTTGAAAAATATGGTTATTTATACAAATAAAAACAGATTTTTAACTTATCTATTTAATTTTTCTAGGTTATTAGGGGTATTTCTTTGCCTGCTACCTACGTCGTTATTTGCAGCGCCCCAGGGCGGAACAATTTCCGCCGGTCAGGGTAGTATTAACCACTTATCTTCTAGTTCTGCAGTTATCAATCAAGCATCACAAAGTATGGCCGTCGATTGGCAGTCATTTAACTTGTCTGCACAGGATAGCGTCCGCTTTAACCAGCCTAATCGGGCATCAGCGGTATTAAACAGAATTCATGATCAAAACCCAAGCCAGATATTTGGCTCAATTAACGCCAATGGTCGTGTATTTTTAATGAACCCCAATGGAATTCTTTTTGGGCAGAGTGCTCGAGTTAATGTAGGTGCTTTAGTTGCCAGTGGAATGAACATTTCGAATGAAGATTTCCTCAATAAAAATTTCGAATTCAATAGTATAAATAGTCATTCTTCAGGCCATGTTATTAATAGAGGTTTACTGCAAGCAGCAATGGGTGGTTCTATTAATTTGATCGGTAAATCTATTGTTAATGAGGGAGTTATTGTCGCTAATCAAGGTCAAGTGAATTTAGGTGCAGCTAATAAAGTAACATTAGATTTTGATGGGGATGGATTAATACAATTTCAGGTAGAAGGGAATTTAGTTAGTAATGCTGAAGGCTTGAATGCTGCCATTACAAACAAAGGTGAGATCAGGTCAGAAGGGGGGAGTGTACTGATTCATTCTTCTGTTGCAGAAAATGTATTCAATCAGGCCATCAATAATTCCGGTTACATCAACGCTGGAAGAATTGAAAATAAAAACGGCGTTGTGCGATTAGTAGCTGCGGAGAGTGCAATAGTCAACAGTGGTGAAATTGAAGTTTCTGCATTGGATGAGTTGTCGGCCGGGCATGTTTCAATTCAAGCAAATCACATCAATCAAACAGGTGACATTATCGCCAATGGCGGTGAGCGTGGAAATGGGGGTGATGTTTTTGCTGTTGCAACAGATACACTCTCTTTTAATGGTGAAATATCTGCATTAGCTGGCGATGTTGAAGGAAATGGTGGGTTTGTTGAGTTATCCGGCCATGAGCATGTAAACATACAAGGTAATGTAAAGTTAGATTCAAACAATGGTGAAGCTGGAACATTGTTAATCGATCCGGGTTCCATCAATATTGTCGATGGAGCAAACACAGCTCCTCCTGGCTCACTTGATACCTTTAATGATGCCTGGATAGAATCTCAATTAAGCAGCGGTAATCTCATTTTGCAGACTGATAATTCAACAATAGGTGCTGCAGAAGATATTACCATCGATTCTGCTGCTTCCCTCTCTTGGGGCAATGCTAATGCGTTGACTTTAGAAGCAGGCCGAAATATTTTAGTTGATGGCGCAATATCAGCACCGTCTGGCACCTTGAATTTGCAAGCTGGTCAGGACGGTAGCGGTGGGAATATTGATTTAACTAATTCGAGTATTTCAGTCTCAACAGTGAATCTTACTGGTGGAGCTGGCACTGATACTTTAACCGGCCAGAGTGTAGGCGCGACGTGGAATATTACTGGTGCGAATACAGGAAACATTAGTGGTGCATTTAATTTTTCATCCATTGAAAATTTGGTTGGTGGAACTGGCAACGATACATTTAACATCAACACCAATTATTCCGGTAGTCTTGGTGGTGGCAATGGCAATGACACCTTCGATTTTACCGATACTGTTGTTGTCACTGGTGCTATTGATGGCGGTGCAGGTAGCGATACGCTTGATTGGGGTGATTATACTAGTGCACGGAATGTGACGCTTACAGCTGTCGGCAGTAGTGATGGATTTCAAGGGCAGCAAGCCAGTATTGCCGGTGACTTCAATAATATTAACGTGCTAACGAGTAGCAATAACTCAGAAAGTTTAACTGGTGCAAATATTGGTAGTACTTGGTCAATAACTGGTGCTGATGATGGGAGTGTCAGCAGTGGTGGGAAAACAGTTAATTATACAAATTTTATAAATATTGTCGGAGGTAGTGGCACTGATGCCATCCTTTTAGCGGGCGGTTCTGTATCGGGGTCCATTGATGGTGGTGGGGGTACTGATAGCTTAACGGCAAATAATGGCGGTAAAACATTTACACTATCGGCTGCCTCAGCAGGTGATCTTACTGATGTTGCTAGTGGCTTTACAAACATGGAAAGACTGATTGGTGGAACTGGTAACGATACTTTTACTATCAATGCTAATTATTCCGGTGGCATAAATGGTGGAACAGGAACTGACACCGTTGATTACACTGCTCTTGTTGCACCAATCACAGTCACTCTTGGTGCCAGCGCGAACGCAGGTGAAGTCACTGACATAGAAACACTTACTGGCGAACCAGGTTCCACATTAATCGGAGATAATGGAAACAATACTTGGGCTACCACTGCAAGCGATGAAGGCACTGTGACGTGGGTAGGTGGCACCATGGATTTTACCGGTTTTACAACACTCACTGCAGGAACCGGCAATGATACATTAAATTTAAACAATGATTTCACCAATACAATCAATGCCGGTGGCGGTGCCGATCTATTCAATATAAATACCGCTGTTACGGGAACATTAAATGGAGATGCTGGTAATGATACATTTACGTTAGCTGTTACGGGCGACATAAGTAATATTGCTAATGGTGATGCCGGGAATGACACCTTTAATATAAATCAAAACGTCACAGGAGATATCACCGGTGGTGCTGATAATGATAGTTTTATTTTCGCAGATAGCAAAGTAATTACCGGCTCTGTTGATGGTGGCACTGGAACTGACACATTGAATCTTGCTGCTTATAGCGGAGCGGTAACATGGTCAATCACTGGTGCAGGCTCAGGAAATGCAGATACTAACAATATTGATTTTACAACGCTTGAAAGCATAGAAGGCAGTATTAATATTGATACTTTCACTTATGCGAGTGGTGGAAGTCTTTCCGGCACAGTAAGTGGAAATGCAGCATCCGATGTTTTTACATTTCAAAGTGGAAGCAGCCATTTAGGAACTATAAGTGGTGGTGCTGGTGATGAAATTGTAACTTTTCAAAACGGTAGTAGTTTTAATGTAGCTTCGATGATTGATGGAGGTACGCAGACTACGGATGATGTTGTTAATTATTCAGCGCTTGCTTCAGCCAGTGTGATATTGGAAACTAATGTAACTGATGTAGAAATATTAACAGGTGCTGGTGCAGGTTTTACCTTAACCGGTGATAATGCGGCCAACGTCTGGGCAATTGATGGCGGTGGTACGGAGACTGTTGCCGGATACACTTTTTCAGGATTCAACAGCCTTATTGGTGGCACTGGTAATGATACATTCAATATTACTTTTGATTATGTGGATTCCATTAGTGGTGGAAGTGGTAACGATATTTTTAATATAAATGTTGCCACAACAAACACAATTAATGGTAGTGATGGAAACGATACGTTTAACTTAAATACTAATTTCTCAGGAACAGTTGGTGGTGGTAATAACGACGATACATTTAATTTAATCGGAAATGTAACAACCGGAACAATAAATGGCGAAGCAGGCACGGATACGGTAGTTGGTGATGTTTTAGATAATGACTGGACACTTAATAATCCCTTTGCTGGGACAGTTTTAAATTCTAATGGCACAGTAAATTTTTTTACGGTTGAAAACCTCACCGGCTCGACAGGTGTTGATGAATTTGTAATTACCACTGCAGGAACAATAACAGGCATCATGGCGGGTGGAGATAATAATGATACTTACACCTACAGCTTAAACTCCACAATTACCGGTACCATTGATGGAGGAAATGGCGTTGATAGTGTGGATTATTCCGCAATAAACGCGGCTAGAACGGTTACTTTAGGCGCTACCGCAGATGTCACTGTCACTACAGAAACATTAACAGGCGATGCTGGTGCTGCAATCACACTGATTGGAGATAATCTTGGAAATACATGGACGACATCAGGCGCAATGGCTGGCACTGTATTAAGCGGAGCTAGCACGGTGACCTTCACTGACATGACAAATATCACGGGTGGTACTGGTGCAGATACGTTTGATCTAGATGTGACTTTTGGTGGTGGCGTTAGCGGCGGTGATGGGAACGACAGTTTTAATATTACAAATGGGCAAACAGTTGGGAGTTTAACAGGTGGAGCTCATACAGATACACTTGTTGGAGACAATGTTCCTAACACCTGGAATGTTACCGGTTTGAATGATGGGGATTTAAATGGACAATCTTTTAGCGCCATGGAAAATCTCACTGGTGGAACCAATACCGATACATTTAATGTTAGTGACACTTTTGGTGTGAGTGGGACTATGGATGGTGGGACTACAGCAAGTGTTGATACATTAGATATTTCTGCCTATACAACCGCATTAACTGTTCAACTCACTGGAACCGGAACTAGTGATGGAATTGCAGGATCAGAAACTACGGTAGGTACTTTTGATAACATCAATACAGTAACTGCTGGTAGTAGTGGAACAGATGAATTATTAGGCTTTAATACTGGTGCATCAGCAGCGTGGGGAATAGATGGTACAAATCAATATATCAATGCAAATTCGCTAGATTTTTCAGCTTTTGAATTGCTTACAGGTAATAGTAATGTAGATACTTTTACCTTTACAGGTGCTCAAGCTGCCACTATTAATGGGGCTGGCGGAAATGACCAATTTATTTTTAGTGCTGGTGCGGTGTTAACTGGATCAATTGACGGTGCCGCAGGAACCGATGAAATTTCATGGGCTGCATACACATCGAGAAATATTGTTCTTGATTCAGCCGGAGTTACAGATGGTTTTAACGGTAATGACACAGCAGGTAGTATTGTTAATGGCTCGACAGATTTTTACAACATAGACACTATTATTGCAAGTACTGCAGGATCAACAGATGAGCTAACCGGTATAACAGCAACAGCAAGCTGGGGCATTGACGGAACTAATCAATATATTGTTGGTGCCAACGATCTCGATATATCTAATTTTGAAACGTTAAACGGTGGCGGTGGGAATGATGCATTTACGATTACTGGCGCTCAAGCTATGGTGCTTAACGGCAACGTTGGTGTTGATAGTTTTGTCTTTGTTAATAATAGTACCAATTTAACAGGCAGTATTGACGGTGGGGCTGGTTCCGATACTTTAAATTGGTCTGCAGTAACGGTAAATCGTGATGTTGCAATCACAGCTATTGGAGCAACAGATGGTGTTGATGGCACACAAGCAGATTCTATCACTGCAGGCTTTGATAATATTGATGCTGTGATTGGTACAGATACAGGCGATACTCTATCAACCAGCCTGAACACGGTAAATACCTGGGATATCTCTTCAACTGATGATGGAACATTTACTAGTGGAGCGAATGTTCTTAATTTTACAAACTATGCAAATCTTGTTGGTGGACCAAATGATGATGCATTTGATTTTGGTGCAAGCGGTAGTCTTAGTGGCGTAATTAGTGATGGCGGTGGCGCTGCAGATAGTGCAGATTATTCACTAATAACAACACCTCTCACTATCGCAATTGGTACAGACATTACAAGTATTGAAACTATAACAGGTAATAATACTAACCACACCTTGTTGGGATTGAGTGATGTTGATTACACTTGGAATATCAGTAACGAAAATGATGGCTCTGTCGGTTTGGTGAATTTTGTTAATATGCCTAATCTGACTGGCGGTAGTAAAGATGATGACTTTCTAATCGGTGCGCTGGGTAGTATAACGGGAATAATCGATGGCGGTGGTCATACTACTGAAGATGTCGTTAATTATGTAGCTGTAACCGCCCCAGTTACTGTCATTGTCGGAACTGATGTTAAAAATATTGAGCGGCTAATAGGTGATACACTAAATGACAAAATAGTTGGTCCCAATGCTGTGAATATTTGGACAATTACTGGTATCGATGATGGAACATTATTAAGCGGTGGCATTACCACTATATTTGATGATATGAAAAATATTGACGGCAATAATGATGTTGATACGTTTCATATCAATGCCATTTTTGGTGGCTCGATTGCAGGATTTGATAATGCGGATATATTCAACCTAAATAACTCAGTAACTGGAAGTATCGATGGTGGCGCTGGTAACGATACGTTTAATTATACAGATGGTGCTTCAATGGGCAGTCTTAGCGGTGGCGCTAATACCGACACATTAGTTGCCGACAATGTAGTTAATACCTGGAATATAACAGGTAGCTTTAGTGGTACATTAAACGGTCAGGCTTTTTCTACCATGGATGCACTCGTTGGAAACGCAAATGTAGATACTTTTAATATAAACAGTAGTTTTTCAGGCGCTATGAGCGGCGAAGCTAACAATGATTTTTTCATTTTTACAGATACAACAACGGTTGGTGGATTAGTTGATGGAGGAATCGGGTCGGACACTTCAAATTGGTCAGCCTATACCACGGCTAGAGCGGTTACATTATCCGGCCTGGGCACAAACAATGGGTTTGCAGGATCAGAAACTAGCACCACTACAGGTTTCGATAACATTAATATAATAACGGGTAGCAGCTCCAATAATGGCTCTATTACAGGTATCAATGCAATCGCGAGCTGGGGAATTGATGGAACCAATCAATATATCAGCACACGTACTCTGGACTTTTCAAATTTCAATAATTTTACCGGTGGAAGTGGTAATGACACCTTTAATCTGGATATTGATCACACAGGTAATTTAGTGGGTGGCAATGGAAACGATTTATTTGATTTTGCGGATACGATTAATTTAACCGGTTCTATCGAAGGCGGTTTGGGTAATGATACCTTGGATTGGATCGATTATCTGACCGGTCGAGAAATCACGTTATCTGCAACTGGCGCAAACAACGGATTTGCGGGAAACGACGTGACCTCGGGTGATAGCACCGTTACTTTGGGTTTTGATAATATTAATGTCCTATCGGGTAGTTCTACGGCTACGAATACACTGACGGGTATAAACGCTGGTGCCGCTTGGGGAATTGATGGCACTAATCAATACACAAGCAGCAATACCTTAGATTTTTCAAATTTCCAACATCTCATTGGTGGTTCATTAGATGATACCTTTGACATAGATGCCAATCATACCGGTAATCTTTTTGGTGGTGCTGGCAACGATTCATTTGATTTTGCAAACACAGTCATTATTACCGGCTCGATTGATGGCGGTGTAGGTAGCGATACATTGGATTGGGCAGATTATATTGCCGGCCGAACTATTGCTTTGTCCACTTTGGGTACTGCAAACGGGTTTAAAGGACCGGAAACTTCCATCACTTTAAATTTCGATAATATTAATGAACTGATAGGATCTAGCATTGCTACTGATTCATTGACAGGTATCAATGCAAATGCTGATTGGAACATTGATGGCACTAACCAATATGATAGTACCAACACATTAGATTTCTCCAGTTTTGAAACACTAATTGGCAATGATGATGTAGACACATTTACATTAAATGGCGCTCACACACTCAATTTATTCGGAATGAACGGCGATGATGAATTTATTTTTGCCGATGAAGCTGCGTCTTTAACGGGTAGTATTGATGGCGGTACTGGTGCAAGTAACTCGATCAATTGGTTCGCAGCGACAACAACTCGCGATGTGATTATTACAGGAATCGGCAGCAGTGTTGGCTTCACTGGCACGCAAACAAGCATCTCTGGGGGATTTGATAACATTGATAATCTTGTTGGTAGCAGTATTGGAATTGGGGATACTTTACAAGGACCGGATGAAGATACTGACTGGTCAATAACCAATGCACTAACGGGATCTTTTGTCAGTAGTTCGCGTACCTTAGGATTTTCAAATTTCACCAATTACACCGGTGGGAGTAAAGATGATGAATTCATTATGGCTGTCAGCGGTGAAGTGCCCGGTGTGATAAATGGCGGGACTCATACAATTGCTGATACTGTGGACTATTCAGCAACTACCATTGCAACTGAAGTAAAGTTAGCTACGGATATTGTAAATATCGAGATAGTTATTGGAGACAATAATCTTCATTCGCTTGTTGCTCCTAATGTGATCAATACATGGGATATTGAAAAATGGGGTACCACAGATGGACTCAATGACGGAATTCTGACAAGTAGTACGACAATTAAATTCGAAAACTTTTCAACATTAGTCGGCGGTTCAAACACTGATAATTTTATTTATGATATTAATGGTAGTTTTGTTGGTGTTATTAATGGGGAAGGGAGTAGTGATAGCGTAGACATGTCGGCTGTTACTGGTGTAGTCTCTGTCGATTTATCAAATAACTCTTTTCTTAATATAGAAAGTTTCGTTGGTAATAATGACAACAGTAAACTTATTTCGAATAACAATCCAAATAACTGGCTAATCAATAGTGAAAACGATGGTTTGTTAAACGCGATATTATTTAATGATTTCAACCATCTTGTCGGTGGTACTGACACTGACGATTTCGTACTTTCCTCGTCAGGTAGCATCACTGGATCAATTCTAGGTGGAACTGGGCAGGATAGTCTTAAAGCAAATAGTATTGCGAATATTTGGAATATTACTGGGACAGAAATAGGTGACATGAACAATGTTGCGAGTTTTTCTCAACTTGAAGCATTGATTGGTAATAGCAACACCGATGAGTTCATTTTTTCAGCTGGCAGCAGTTTCAACGGTAACATTGATGGTGGCGATAGTACTGACACCATCTATTACGCACTATTGACTGGTCCTCTAACAGCGAGATTAAACGACAGCAGTAGAACTAACATCGAAGTTTACATTGGCAACAATACCAATAGTACTTTGCAAGCAGATGATGTTACTAATGACTGGATAATAAACGGTGAAAATGACGGTACGGTTTCTGGTGTTACATTTTTCGATTTTACCAGTCTTGTAGGTGGAGGAGTAGATGACACCTTCTCGCTGAATGGGGGCACCATTAGTAACTCAATAGATGGCGGTATCGGAATAGATACTTTAACTGCAGATAATATAGCAAATATCTGGGACATCACTGGAAGTGATTCTGGTAATGTGACAGGCGCGACAAACTACTCCCAAATTGAAAATCTTATTGGCAATGCGAACACTGATGAATTTAAATTCACTGACAATGGATTTGTTACAGGTACACTAGACGGAAAAGAAAATATTGATACTGTTGACTATTCAGCAGTTACTGGATCAGTATCGGTGGATCTGATAAATAACAACTATATGAACATTGAAACTCTTGTTGGAAATAATTTATTTTCAACAATTATCGCTGGCAATGCAGTGAATAATTGGGCAGTGTCAGGTGAAAATGACGGAATAGTTGCCGGTTGGACTTTTACTGATTTTAATCATCTAATCGGTGGTGAAGATACCGATAATTTTGTATTTTCAAATGGTGTAATAACCGGAAGCATCAATGGCCAAATTGGTAACGATACAATTAGCGCCAACAACAGTGATAACACCTGGGTGTTAAATGCGGATAATGCTGGCAGCACCACTTCAATCGCTGCTTTTGAAAGTATAGAGAATTTAACCGGTGGTTCAGGCAATGATAGTTTTCAACTTAATGGACATGCTTTATCGGGTAACATAGAGGGGTCAACAGGAAGTAATACACTTACCGCTTCTGACATAATTAATGACTGGCAAATTACCAGCACTAATTCCGGAGTACTAAACAACGAATACAATTTCACAAATATTAATCATCTCGTTGGTGGGGATGGCGTCGATAACTTCACGCTGGCAGGAGGAACGATTGATGGTTCAATTGTTGGTGGTGGCGATAGCGATACATTGATCGCAGACAATGTGTCGAATGTTTGGAATATTACAGGACCTGGCTCGGGTAACGTCACTGGAGTCGTTCAATTTTCGAGTATAGAAAATTTACTGGGTAACAATAATACCGATAGTTTTACTTTTTCATCAACAGGTAATATTTCAGGGATTATTGATGGAGCAAACGATAATGACATTATTGACTATACACAGTTAGCAAATTCAACGACTGTGCAACTCGGTGAGGCAGGTGTTAATAATATCGAAACACTTCATGCAAATACTCTGGAAAATTCACTAATTGCTGATGACACCAATAATGTTTGGCGCATTGATAGTGAAAACTCCGGTCAAATAAATAACATCGTGTTCTCCGGGTTCTCAAATTTAACAGGTGGCAGTGATACTGATTTATTTCATTTTGAGGGTGGTTCGATAACAGGTTTTGTTAATGGCGCTGGTGGCGGTGATACATTAATCGCGAATAATAGTCAGAATAGTTGGACGATCAATGGCGCTGATCAAGGACAAGTCGACGATATTAATTCTTTTTCTGCGATCGAAAATATTGTAGGTGGTAGTCAAGCAGACTCTGTAGTGTTTAGTTCACAAGGGAGTATTAGTGAAACTATCGATCTTGGTGAAGGAAAGGATAACGTCGATTACTCTGCTATTAATAGCACAATGGACGTTTCTATCGGTCAATCACTGAGTAATGCAGAAACGATCATCGCAGGTACAGGCTTTACGCTGATTGCAGATGACGCTGATAACGATTGGTACTTAAATGAAACAGGAAGTGGAACGCTCAATAACATCGAGTTTACAGGTTTTACGAATTTAACCGGTGGCGCAAATAGGGATTCATTTGTCTTTGCTCATAATGCTGGCGTAACTGGATTTATTGATGGACGTGCCGGAAAAGACTCAATGGATTGGACCCCTTATTTCACTATACGCACTGTTACCCTAACAGGTGAAGGTACCTTTGATGGCTATAAAGGTGTTGAAGATAGTATCGTACTTGGTTTTGATAACGTTGAAGAATTTATTGGCACTGATGTTATTTCTAATCTAGCAGAAAGCCTCGCTGCAGCGGGGAAAAATCAAACTGAGGATCTGTACCGTATTGCCTATCAAAGCATCCCTGATACACTTGTAAGAAATCGTTTGTTTCGCATTACTGACACTGGAATCCGCTTACCGAAAGATCTCTTAGAAGCACAATCTAAAGAGTAAATTATTGGTTCTACCTATCGTAGCCCGGATGAAGCCTCGCCGAAACCGGGACAACCTGCGTAACATCGCCAGATTAAAATTTATCCAGCCTTCGCTAATAAATAAAACCAAATTGTTTAGTTTACGTATTTTCTCAGATATACGGTAAAATAGAGTTTTTTACACAATGAGTGGGTGTGATGGCTGTAAATTGGTATCCCGGGCATATGCGCAAGGCCCGTAAGCAGATAAAAGAACGCATGGAGCAGATTGACCTGGTGGTCGAAGTGCTAGATGCGCGAATCCCTTTCAGCAGCGAAAATCCCTTGGTCGCTGAACTCCGCGGCAATAAACCGTGCATCACCATGCTAAATAAGTCTGATTTGGCCGACCCTACTGTTACCAAACAGTGGCTGAATTATTTTAACAAGCAAGAAGGTGTTACTGCGATCGCCTCAACCACCCAACAAAAAGGCCAAATAAAGAAGTTACCAGACTTGTGCCGAAAACTTCTTCCAAACCGTCGATATAGCGAACTACCGATTCATATCATGATTATGGGTATTCCTAATGCCGGGAAATCAACAATCATTAATGTTCTAGCCGGAAAAACTATCGCACAAACCGGTGATGAAGCAGCGGTAACACGTCAATTACAGCGTGTCAGATTAATGGATAGCGGTGTTGTGCTTTCTGATAGCCCAGGCATGTTGTGGCCAAAGATGGGCAACAACAATTTTGGATATCGGCTCGCCGTAACCGGCGCGGTGAAAAGCACTGCGATGGATTATCAGGATGTGGCACTTTTCGCCGCTGGAGAACTGCTCAGTTTATACCCCAATTTATTGATGGAGCGCTATAAACTCAAAGAGTTACCGAAAGATGATATTGGTGTTTTGGAAGCAATTGGTCGTAAACGAAGTTGTTTGAGACCGGGTGGCGTCGTCGACATGTACAAAGCGTCTGAAATATTTCTCAATGAAATTCGTCAAGGTACTGTTGGTCGTATCAGTTTGGAATCACCAGAAACTGCTTTTATTGTGGAAGAGGTTCAAAGCCCAGAAGACGAAAAGTTACGGTAAAGCTTTATCCATACAAAACCTAATTTCACAATCGTCTAAAACTTTTCATTCCTAAAGGGTTTAGTTCCGATTCTGGCTAGAATTTTTATCTTAGCGAGTTATAGTTGTTTCAGCCCAAACGCACTAGGAATGTTGATGCTGAACCCTGAAATTTGCCAAAAAGCCAGATTGTCGCGAGATCCACGTTTTGATGGCAAATTCTTCACGGCAGTTAAAACCACTGGCATTTATTGTCGGCCTATTTGTCCAGCAACGACCCCCAAAGAAGAAAATGTTACATATTTCCCCTCCGCCATAGAAGCCGCTAACGCTGGCTATCGACCCTGTTTACGTTGTCGACCTGATAGTGCGCCTGGTTCACCAGCATGGAAAGGGGTTAATACCACATTGGATAGAGCCATTCGCCTGATCGGTGAAGGCATTTTGCAGAACGATTCTTTGCAACTGTTAGCCGAAAGACTGGGTATCAGTGATCGATATTTACGACAACTGTTCAAAAAACACCTTGGTATTTCCCCCAAAGCCTATGCACTTTATCAACAATGTTTATTTGCAAAGCAATTACTACATCAAACAAATTTACCCATCACTCAAGTTGCGTTAGCCAGTGGCTTTAACAGTGTTCGCCGATTTAATGATTGTTTTCAATCACAACTGAGTTTAACGCCTTCGCAAATACGAAAATCAGAAGCAACAAAATCTAAGTCTTTACAACTTCAACTGTCTTACCGACCACCTTATGATTGGCTTCATATGCACAATTTTTTTATGGCGAGAGCAATTTCTAATCTGGAATGGTGTGATGAACAAAGTTATGGGCGTACGTTCGAGTGGCTGGGTTGTATTGGAAGTTTTACAGCGCAACATGTTAAACACGAAAATAGATTCGATGTCGCCATTGAATTAGACGATGTCACTCATTTGAAAGCTATCGTTAATAACATTCGACGCCTTTTAGATCTGGACGTTGATATCCAAGCAGTTGAGCAGGATTTACAACAATGCTTTGCTGATGCCACATTAATCAAAACAGGATTACGTCTCCCTGGCACATGGAGTATGTTTGAAGCTGGAATCAGGGCCATTCTCGGGCAGCAAATTTCCGTTGTTGCAGCACGTAATTTGGTGACAACTTTGGTTGCTGAACTCGGTCAACCAATCGGGACAAATCAATTGTTTCCGTTGCCTCAGTCTATCGCGATAAGTAAGCTTAACTTTTTAAAGATACCCGCATCACGCAAGCAAACATTGCGTAATCTCGCACAGCATTACATGAGTCATGATGCCCCTAACGATCCTCAACAATGGTTGACGTTAAAAGGAATAGGACCTTGGACTGTCGACTACGCGCAGCTACGCGGACTAAGTGATCCGGATATTTATCTTGGTGGCGACCTTGGGGTCAAAAAAGCCATAGGGAAATCAGCTCATGATGTTAATCCAGATCTGGCTTCTCCCTGGCGAAGTTATTTAACACTACAGTTATGGAATCAACTTTGATGTATATCGATTATATGAACACGCCTATCGGTGTTTTAAAAATCCAAGCTTCTTCGCAAGGGATCACTAGCGTTGATTTTTCTGCATCAGAAAATAATATTATTAGCACCAGCGAATTAACCAATCGATGCAAACAACAACTAAAAGAATATTTTGATGGTGAACGAAAGATATTTGATTTAGCTCTGGATCAACAGGGCACCTTGTTTCAAAAAACTGTTTGGGATTGTCTGATCCAAATACCCTTTGGTCAAGTTGTTTCTTATCGCGATATTGCTGACATGCTAAATAATCGCAAAGCCGTTCGCGCTGTGGGAGCGGCCAATGGCAAGAATCCAATTAGTATTATCGTTCCTTGTCATCGTGTTATTGGTAGCAATGGAACGTTGACTGGCTATGCTGGAGGGCTAGACCGTAAAGCTTGGTTACTTAAGCATGAAGGGGCTAAGTTTAAGAAATAGACAATATTGATCACTATGTTGATATTATATTTGTACACTGGGAAAATTGATCTGGCCATATAAACTATGAACTTTTTATCCAACCGTTTTATAACTTAAACAACGAGGCTATTACTCATGAATAAATTATCTCTCTTTAAAAATATGCATGATCAAAGTGAATTGTTATTTTTACCTAATGCATGGGATGTGTTGTCGGCAATAATTTTAGAACAAGCAGGCTTCAAAGCAATTGGTACAACCAGTTGGGGAGTTGCGAACGCCATGGGATACAAGGATGGAGAAAAGATTCAATTTGATGACCTTTTTACATTAGTAAAAAAAATGGTCTCTGTTATTGAAATACCGATTACAGTCGATATTGAGGCTGGTTATTCTGAAAACATAACTGTTGTGACAGATAATGTCCTGAAGATTGCTGATCTAGGTGTTTCAGGCATTAATATTGAAGATTCGCTAAAAAATAAATTTGCTTTAAATGAAAAAAATGAACAATGTGAGCTAATTGCAAAGATTAAAAATAAATTGGAATTCAATGGCTATCGTGACTTTTTTATTAACGCCAGGATAGATACTTATCTTCAGGAAAAAGATCCGTTAGATGAAACAATTGACCGAGCTATCGATTATGTAAACAGTGGGGCGGATGGTATCTTTGTTCCCGGATTATGTCAGAGTGACGAAATAGAGAAATTAGTAAGATCGATAGAAGCTCCATTGAATGTTATGTCGCTCCCAAACCTGACAGATGTTAGTCATTTAAATAAGCTTGGTGTGAAGCGCTTTAGTCTTGGCTCCGCTTTTTCTGATGCAACAATTTCATTTATTGAAGAAAATGCGCGAATACTCTTGTCAGAACAAAACACTAAAAAATTGTATGCTAGCTGCACAATAAACACATCATTTAAATAAATATACTGTGTTATATTGTTGTAAAACCCCAGCTTGATGTTAGCTTGTGTGATGGGAATATCGTATATTTCACGATAAAAAATCAGGAAGTATGTTCTACGCGAACAATCCGAAACGTAAGGCTCGAATTCCCAGCCCTTTATTTCCAACTCGTTAGTATGTGCGTTTCCCACATCCTGCTCACACTCAATGGTTGGATTGTAGTAATTCCCATCCTAAAATATTTATCCCGCAGGAAGGCGCAAATCCCATCAATATGGATGCAGTATTAAAAGGGCAGTTTTGCGGTTATTGCCATGATAAGGTTTCGTTTATTTTATTTTGAGCTTCTGATGATTGCTTCAAATTCAATAGAGGTACATTTTTCGTAATTTTGCTTCAAAACTTTATGAATGGGTGGTAGTGTTACTATAAATTTAAATCTAATTGATGGATAAGATATTGAAAATAAACATAGACAGTAACGAAGAGATTGAGATGTTTGAGAATTGGGGGTTATTTGATCATGCGGGATATATGTAAAGTTGACGTGGTTAAACACGAAAAGTTTACATTGAGCCACTGTTAG
>CALZJE010000012.1 GCA_945787715.1 uncultured Ectothiorhodospiraceae bacterium
GGCATTGAAATTAATCCTGCTACAAAGCGCGGTGCAATAACTTTCTTATAAGGATCCACCGCCATTATTTCCATAGCAGGCAATTGTTCAGTAACTTTCATTAAACCAATTTCAGCAGTCAGTGCAGAACCCGCACGACCCGCAAATAAAAGTGCTGTTAACACTGGTCCCATCTCGCGCACAAGGGAAAGTGCAACCATCTGCCCGAGTGATTCTTCGGCGCCAAAATCAACGAGTGTATTGTATCCTTGCAGACCCAAAACCATCCCCACCGTGAGACCTGAAACAACAATAATTTGCGTAGACAACACACCTACAGAATATATTTGTTTCAGCAAAAGCGAAAATTCTTTAATCAAACTTGGAAAGGCAACAAGTGTATTAAGTAAAAATAAACTACCCCTGCCTAATCGCTGTATTGAATTAATGGTCTTACGTCCAACACTTTGAATTGGACTTGCTAAATTATTTTGCATATGAGATCAGGTCCTCAGCATAATCGTTTGCTGGATAATGAAACTTTGCCGGACCATCAGGACGACCATGTAAAAATTGCTGAACCCATTCCGACTTAGATTGCTGAAGCTCAGAAGGTGAGCCAGACTCAATGACCTTACCATTGGAAATAATATAGAGCTTATCAGAAATATTGGATACCTCTGCTACATCGTGGGACACGACAATACTTGTCAAACCGAGACTATCGTTCAATTTTCGTATCAACTGCATGATGACTCCGACGGTAATAGGATCTTGCCCCGTAAAAGGCTCATCATAAAGTATCATCATAGGATCAAGCGCAATAGCTCGGGCTAGCGCAACTCGGCGCGCCATACCACCGGACAATTCAGAAGGCACGAGATCCCGTGCGCCACGAAGTCCGACTGCATGTAATTTCATTACCACAATGTCACGTATCATGCTTTCCGAGAGTTCAGTATGCTCTCTTAATGGAAATGCAACATTTTCAAAAACTGAAAGATCGGTAAACAATGCCCCGGATTGAAACATCATGCCCATACGTTTACGGAGTTCGTAGAGTTCCTTTCTTTTTAGCTTGGTGACACTTAAGTCATCAACCATTACAGTGCCAGCTTGAGGCCTAATTTGCCCACCAATTAATCTAAGGGCGGTCGTTTTACCAGTGCCGCTGGGGCCCATAATAGTCGTGACTTTACCGCGCGGAATTTCAATATTAATGCTATCAAGTATTATTCTGTCTCCAAACTTCAAGGAAACATCTTGCAAACTAACTAAGTTTTCTGAATCCATGTTTTGCTGCTTTTTTGGCTAACGTTTTTTATTCAAACTTTCGTAACTCACCGACTATATACTAATTTTTTAATAACACAAATCTTCTCGATTGACAGATACACTTTTGTATTGATCTCTGTTTTCACAAGAATATTAACTAAAATTTATTGAAGCTCTTTGATGCATGACTAAGTAAGCGATCTTTACAACTCACAAATACTGACTTGAATTTTTATGAAATATTACAGGAGAACAAAAAACAACCATGATTATGTCGCGTAGCTGAATTCCGAGCACTCTGAAAAATCTGGAATACCTAATTCAATAATTACGCCGACAATAGATCAATTAGTTAGGGAATGTGTGGCTAGGAAGTTTTTTAAGCAGACAGGGTGTATAATGCGCGAAAACCATACAAACTTACTTCATACAGCCGCTGAAAAACAATAACGATTGAAATATCGTTTTTTAAAAAACTGGCTTGTATCTATATTTATCCCATATACGATCTATTTCTCCGCCAGTTTTTTTACTGAGCTGCCAATGCTCTTCAACAACCCTTTAATGATCAGTATGCTTGGTTTTGAAACGTTGAGTGGTTATTTTCTTTTGCTGAGACCTGCTGGCTTTAGCACCAATCTTAGCATCGGCACCACTTGTCGATGGCTGCCACGAAGGTATCAAATGTTTTTTACCGTTGCCAATTAAATCTGAACGACCCATTTTTTTCAGTGCTTCTCGCAGCAATGGCCAATTCTTCGCATCGTGGTAACGTAAGAATGCTTTGTGCAATTGACGCTGCTTAGCACCTTTTGCAACAGATACGTCTTCACTGGTTCGCGACACTTTGCGCAACGGATTTTTACCCGAATAATACATTGCACTCGCAGTTGCCATCGGTGATGGTAAAAAGTTTTGCACTTGATCTGCTCGAAAGCCATTCACCTTCAACCAAATCGCTAAATTCATCATATCTTCATCCGTTGTACCTGGGTGGGCGGCAATAAAATAGGGAATTAGATATTGTTCTTTTTTAGCTGCTTTAGAGTACTTATCAAAGAGTTTTTTAAACGCATCATAAGCCCCTATCCCGGGTTTCATCATCTTAGATAGCGGCCCTTGCTCAGTGTGTTCAGGCGCAATCTTTAGATAGCCACCGACATGATGCGTCACTAACTCTTTCACATATTCATGCGACCTCACTGCCAAGTCATAACGCAAACCGGAAGCAATCAGTATTTTTTTAATGCCATCAAGCTCACGCGCACGACGATACAAACTTATTAGTGCTTTATGACTCGTTTTCAAGTTTTGACAAATGTCGGGATAAACGCATGAAGGCTTTCGACATGCAGCTTCTATTTGCGGATCTTTGCATGCAAGGTGGTACATGTTAGCAGTAGGGCCACCCAAATCTGAAATCACGCCAGTAAAACCTGGCACATTATCTCGGATAGTCTCGACTTCTCGGATAATAGAATCTTCCGATCTATTTTGAATGATCCGACCCTCGTGCTCAGTTATCGAACAAAAAGTACATCCACCAAAACACCCTCTCATAATATTAACTGAGAACCGAATCATCTCGTATGCAGGGATATTTGCGCCACCATAGCTTTGATGAGGAAGTCGAGTATAAGGCAGCTCGAATACTCCATCTAATTCTTGAGTAGTCAGTGGAAATGCCGGTGGATTTAACCAAACCATCCGCTCACCATGTGATTGCATGATTGCACGTGCATTATGAGGATTTGTTTCTAGATGAAGAACTCTAGAAGCATGGGCGTATAATACTTTATCTTCACGAACACTTTCATAGCTCGGGAGCTGGAGAACAGTATGAGACCTATCGCGCTTTAGCTCTCGAATATCTTGAAATT
The DNA here is from genome assembly GCA_945787715.1 of uncultured Ectothiorhodospiraceae bacterium. Lineage (GTDB taxonomy): Bacteria > Pseudomonadota > Gammaproteobacteria > S012-40 > S012-40 > CALZJE01. The sequence continues at coordinate 3,135 of CALZJE010000012.1, forward strand.
TGACAACATTACTTTGAGTTGCAGGTTTATTTGAAGTCTCACATTTTGACTTCTCATTGTAGGGATTTTCAGGCTCAACAATATCGTTCGGTTCATCTATTAGCTGTGAATCTAAGACGTGCCAGCCATCTGGGATTGTATTGCAGACATATGCTGTACCACGGATATCTGTGAGTGTTTTTACATCTTCACCATGAGCTAGTCGATGAGCTATCTCAACGATCTGTCTTTCCCCGTTCCCATATACCAGCAGATCTGCTTTTGCATCTAGCACAATAGAGCGACGAACCTTATCCGACCAATAGTCATAATGTGCAATCCTACGCAAACTGGCCTCTATTCCACCAATGATTAGAGGGGTATCTTTATACGCTTCGCGGCAACGTTGAGCATATACCAGGACACTTCGATCTGGTCTCTTGCCGCCTTCGCCATTAGGCGTATATGCATCGTTGGATCGAATTTTTCTATCAGATGTATATCGATTGATCATCGAGTCCATATTGCCCGCAGTAACACCAAAAAACAGATTTGGCTTCCCAAATTTCATAAAGTCATCTTTCGACTGCCAATCTGGCTGGGCAACTATACCTACTCTAAAGCCCTGAGCTTCGAGTGTTCGTCCGACAACCGCCATGCCAAAGCTTGGATGATCGACATAGGCATCTCCTGTGACTAAAACTATGTCACACGAATCCCACCCAAGGGCTTTCATCTCTGTAAAAGATGTGGGTAATTCATGGGCAACACCAAATTTCTTTGCCCAGTGTTTTCGATAAGAAAATATATTAGGAATATCAGACATGTAAGACTCGAAAAGCAAAACCCAATTCATTTATAAAAAATATGTAACCAAATAATTGGGCAATGAAAATGATAGATACTGCGGATTATAGCAGATAAGAATATACTTGAGAATATTAGTCGGGATTGCGGTTAGTTAATAGCTAACCGACTCAACTAAACCTAGACCAATTAAATTCCGCACTTTATATATTAAACTTTACATACTCCCCAATACAAAAAAGCCTCTTTCGAGGCTTTTTTGTAAGGACAGACCAAGCTAAGCTACTGTGACATGTGTTGCTTGCAGCCCCTTAGGACCTTTTTCATATTCGTAATTTACCGCTTGCCCCTCAGCCAAAGTTTTAAAGCCTTCAGATTTAATTGAAGAGTAATGAACAAATACATCCTCTCCTCCATCCGCTGGCGAAATAAAACCAAAACCTTTTGTCTCATTAAACCACTTAACAGTACCACTACTCATGAAACCCCTACCTCTAAAATAATGTAAATCAGCTTCTATCGCTTTGATGTATTAAATTTTCAATTTAAAACAGCCAGAGAGTACTCTCTGGTAAAAATTAGATACAACAAAGTACAGCCCCCTTAAATCTCAATAATCGCTATACTGCGCTCACCAAGACCCCTTGCCGACCTTCAATTAAATCAAAATAGCCTGCATTCTGCTCAGTATAAAGAGAATTCTTTGCTCTTGCCATAAGTATTTTTGAATAGGAAATTCGATAATTCATACGCCAATCAGAGCTTTATTATTCAAATATCAAAGCTCCATAACAAGGGATCACTGAGTCATATTAATCTCCCATAACCCCGCTTTTGTAACGTAAAATGAAGTTTAGTCTCGATTGAATCCACCCTCCAATAGTTCTTCCCATTATTTGCTTTACCGATAAAGCACGGAAGTTAAAAAACACTCCCTAAAAGGCTAGAAAAAAGGTTAGAAAAGAGTCAATTGCTGAAATTTAATACTAATGTAATAAATTTCAAATAACATTCTCCCATTAACTATCAGACAAGTTTTTCGCGAAAAATACATAAAATCCCGATTCATTAGTGGAGGCAGCAGATGTTAAATTTCATATTGCGAGATCAAGAAAAATCAAAAATCCCGTTCGCGCCATCAGAAAATGATGAAGAAATTATTACTTCAGAAGCGATGCAAGGCGATACAGCACTAATCCACAAAGTAAATGAACTTCATGAATTGCGTGAATTTGCTAATAAATCAATTGCTTAATTAAGGAAAGCGCTTGCCGCAACAGCAGGCTAAAATCCCCCCATCAACCCCCAGATAACAAACAATAACAAAAACAACATTGAAGCAAACGGATTTGCAGTTAAATTCAAAGACTTAGAAAACACCTTTTTTCTATCCCAGAAAATTTCCTCTAGATACTACCTTGGCTCCTTAATTGCTATTTACTAATCCACATAACATGTAGCATAGGGACTAATCATGAATTATAAACTGCAAGAACTAATGAGCTTTTTATCCATCAACCAAAGTTTGACCCTCACATCAATTCTAAGCGTTACCGACGCAACTGCATGGGAACAAACCAAACATATCATAATAAGCACCACTCCTTTCTTAACACTGGAAATGGCCATAAATCGTATATCTAATAACAGGAAACGCAACTCAATTCCAGAACCTCATCATATCTATGAAGCAATAAAATATGCATCACTCAAACGCAAACAATATGTGAAATGCCTCGATAAACCATTCGAAGAAAAGAATAACGCTGCGTAGGAAACTTTAACTTTTGCTGAAAAAGTGGATTTAGTTGATCGCATCATATCTACACAAATCATTATGACATTTCGCACTGAAACAAATGAAATTCCCTCCATCTCTCTGATAAGCTACAATGCAGCACAATAATTACCTGCATTTTCAAATAGGGATTTTTTTTGAGTTACGTATTAATAACAACAGAGCTAGAACTAATAGAGGCTTGCAAAGCCTTTTCAACCGAAAAATTTATTGCGATTGACACTGAGTTCAAAAGAGAAACATCTTACTTCCCTATTCCCTGCCTGTTACAGATGAGCGCTTCAAGTGGCACAGTTTGCATAGACCTGCTTGCTATTCAAGACCTAAGCCCCTTAGAATATATTTTATTCAATCAAGATATCCTCAAAATATTTCACGCCGCAAGGCAAGATCTTGAGCTATTTTATTACATGTTTAATCAAGTACCGTCACCAATCTATGACACACAAATTGGAGCATCATTTCTCGGCAATGATAACCAAATCGGATATGCTAACCTAGTAAAAAAAGAACTTGATATTACCCTCGATAAATCTCAAACAAGAACAGATTGGACGAAGCGCCCAATCACAAAAAAACAACTGGATTATGCCGCAAACGATGTTATTTACTTGTTCAAACTTTATCTAAAGCAACAGCAAGAGCTAACTGAACTTAGTCGACTATCATGGTGCGAACACGATTTTCAACGTTTAACGGATATTGCACTCTATAAGCCATGTACCGAATCTGCATGGACAAAAGTCAAAAACTATCATCGTCTGACTACTGAGCAAAAATGCACAGTTTACGAACTAGCAAAATGGCGAGAGTCAGAAGCAATCAGCAACAACAAAACAAGAAATGCAATACTGAAAAATACAGCGCTGCTTGATATTGCTTATAAAACACCGAGCAGCATAAAAGAGCTGGAAGGTATCAATGATTTGAGCCACCGAATAATTAATACACAAGGATCTGAGCTGCTATCAATTATTAGCTCATCAAAACAAATGGACGCGACACAGTGCCCATGCCCGCAAGAATATTCAAAGTTATCAGAAACACAATTAATATTAATTAAAACGATTCTTCAATTAATTGAATCGAAATCTCAATCTAACAATATTGACTCAACAGTCATTTGCTCAAAAAAAGAACTTGAAAAAGTAATTAGGGGAAAGCGAGATTCCATTTTATTTGATGACTGGAGATTTGAATTAGTTGGAAAAGAAATACTCCATCAACTACAAGCTTAATAATTAGAGTCACTTCATCAATTTCTTTTTTCGTATATTCCGCTTAACAACAAAATAAATTCCAAAAACGACGATCACACCGCCAACACTTGCCAAGCCAATTGCTATCATAATGGCCTGCATATTTTCATGAATCCAACCGTCCATTATTCCCCCTTGAAAAATATTATTCTATAAGAACTTCGTTAACCAGAGCCTAAAACGTAAGCCCATTTCTGTCGTCAAGCCAACTTCGACAAACCGTATATTACCATCTTCATCAACAATAAAAGAAGTTGGAAAAGCTGCAACTCCCCAATCTAGTGTAATACTGTTTGATGCATCGTTAATTACTAAAAACTCAATGTCATTGTCCGAAATAAACTGCCTTACATCCTGATGACTACCTGAACTGCTAGCAATAGAGACCACTGAATAATCGCGTGATAAGCGATTTATTGTCTCTTGTTCAAACTGGCATACTTTACACCAAGTAGCCCAAAAATGGACAATAATAGGCTTTTCCATCTGCTCCAATCCAGAGAAATGTAGCCCATTTAACAACAACACTCCAGAAAGCGCTGGCGCTACACCGATCGCCACATTTCGAGTTTGATAAGTATGCACAGCAAAATAGACACACACGAAAATCAACCCATTAATTAGAATTGACTTGAAAATTCTCACAAACGAAATCTTTTTTTTAGAAAGCATAGCAATTGATAATGGGGCTCTTGAGCTATTTTTTACTCCCACCCATACAAGGAGGAGACTCTGGCACCTGGTTGTTTTTTTTCTGCCATTCTGCAATTGTTAGTGTATTTAATGCCAAAGCGTGAACGCCATTGGCAAGCTCTTCAGCTAAAATTTTATACACTTTCTGATGCCTCTTTACTAAAGATAGATTATCAAAATCATCAGACACTATGATTAACTTGAAGTGTGACTCTGAACCAGGCGGAACGTTATGCATATGGCTTTCATTGATTACCTCACTATGTGAAAGTGTAAATGCATCTGACAGTTTTTTCTCAATTGACTCTTTTATCGACATATCAACCTCTAACCAAATTATCTAATTTTAATACATGGACTTATTTTTTAGTTTAACATGCATCCGCCTAAATAACGTGCTAAAGGTGGTTTTTCATAAGCCGATAACTAAAAGAAAATAGGATAATTAAAAGTAGGATCTAATATGGCAAGAATACTTTCGGTAGATGACTCAAAATCAATCAGAGATTTAATCTCCCACATATTAACTCAGCAAAACCACGAAGTTATCACGGCATCAGATGGACTAGAAGCCATGAAAATTGCGCGAGAAATTGATGCAGTCGATCTAGCTCTTGTAGACGTAAATATGCCCAATATGAATGGCGTAAGCTTGGTTAGCAAACTAAGACGCTTAGACGATTACAAATACATCCCAATAATTATGGTAACAACTGAAACAGATGAATACAGAAAACAGAAAGCAAAAACAGTTGGTGCTACTGGCTGGTTGACAAAGCCTTTCACCGAAGAAAGACTACTTAATGTAATAGATAAAGTAATGCGATAATCATGTCCGCTTAACTTTTTCAAAACCACACCGAGAACAACGCAAGAGGGTAACTAGCATACCCTCTTTTACATCAAAAACCTGCTTCTTATCAATTTCCCATTTATGAAAACCATTCTTGCATAAAGTTTTGCCTTTGTGCTTTTCTTTCAACTTAGTCTTTTTAATCGGAAATGAAATTACTTCTCCCATTCCCTCTCCTTACGTAACATTAAAACAACCTCCCATCTAGATCCTGCTCGTACTTGCGTAGTGTAAGATATTGATTCGTAAAGCGAATAACAATGTTGAGCGGAATCCTTATTGTGATTTCCGAAATGTTTTGTATCGCTATACGAATCAAGAGCTTGCGCTGAGTGAGTGTGAACACTTGCAGGATTTAGGTCTTAACTCCGGCGCCACTCATGATATTTTCTGACCCACTCCAGTAGCTTTTCGGGCTTATGGGCTTTTTTCCAGTTTCCAGCAGCAAACTTATTTGCCTCGGTAAGCGTGGGGTATATATGAATGGTACCTAAAATTTTATTCAGGCCAAAACCATGTTTCATCGCTGCAACATATTCAGCAATTAAATCACCAGCGTGATTACCAACAATTGTCACTCCGAGAATTTTATCTTTGCCTGGCACAGTTAGCACTTTAACCACTCCGTGATCTTCACTATCCGCAATTGCCCGATCCAGATCGTCTATCCCATACTCGCTAGCTTCATAAGCAATGCCCTGCTCTTTTGCTTCTAACTCATTCAAGCCAACCCTGGCAACTTCCGGATCAGTAAATGTCGCCCAAGGAATAACAGAATAATCCACTTGGAATTTTTTCAGCGGTGAAAATAGTGAATTTACTGCAGCATACCATGCTTGATGTGAAGCAGTGTGCGTAAACTGGTAGGGCCCCGTCACATCACCACAGACATAGATATTAGGGTAGTTAGTCTGTAAAAACTCGTTTGCTTCAATAGTACCATGGCTTGTTAATTTCACATCAAGAGACTCTAGCCCAAAACCAGACACATTGGCGGTTCGTCCCAAAGCAACCAAGACTTCATCGAAGTCGATTTTAACTTCCTCATTTCCATGTTTACATATAACAAACTTATCATCACCCATTTTTTCGAATCGAATTGCGTCATGTTGAAGCAAAACATTCACACCTTCTTTGCGAAACCGTTCAGTTACAATTTCCGATATTTCTTCATCTTCACGCAACATAATACGAGATGAGCGCTGGACCAACGTCACATCAGTACCTAATCTTTGAAACGCTTGCGCTAGCTCACAACCAATAGGACCGCCACCAAGAACCACCAGTCGTTTTGGCTGCTTTCGGATTTCCCATACGGTATCTGATGTCAGATAACCAGTCTCTTCTAATCCTGGTATAGAAGGGACAAAAGGTCTTGCTCCGGTTGCAATTACAATATTCTTCGTTGATAGTGTTTCGCCGTTTACTTCCACTTGATAAGGTGAAATGATCTTTGCTTCGCCCTCATAAACCTCAACTCCCAAGCCAGTAAAACGTTCAACAGAATCGTGTGGTTCAATTTTTTTAATGACATTTTGCACTCTTTCCATAACATCAGCAAAATCGAACTCCACTTTTGCTGATTTAAATCCAAAATCCGTTGCTCTATTTGCATACGAAGCAATTTTTGCTGAACGAATTAGCGCTTTACTAGGAACGCAACCTGTGTTTAAACAATCGCCACCCATTTTATGCTTTTCGATCAATGCAACTTTTGCATTCACTGCCGCTGCTATTAACGATGAAACCAAACCTCCAGAGCCTGCGCCTATCACTACCATGTTGAAATCAAATGAGTCTGGCTTTTTTATACCCTTCAGAACTTTTTGAGACTTCACCATCTCAATAATTTTTTTAGCTATTAAAGGAAAGATGCCTAACAATACAAATGAAAAAATCAGTCCAGGCGATAATATTCCCGCCAACGAATCTAATGTTGCTAACTGACTACCTGCATTAACATACACAATTGTGCCGGGTAACATTCCAAGCTGGCTGACGAAGAAAAACTGCCTAACTTTAATTGGTGTGATTCCCATCACGAGATTGATAACAAAGAAAGGAAACGCAGGAATTAGCCGTAGCGTAAAAAGATAAAAAGCGCCTTCTTTTTTTACACCTTCGTTAATTGCTTTCAGCTTGTCTTTAAACTTTCGTTGAACTGCATCTTTCAAAATGAATCGAGAGGCTAAAAAAGCTAAAGTCGCACCTATGGTGCTCGCAAAAGAAACAATTATGACGCCCTCAAGAAGACCAAATATTGCGCCGCCTGCTAAAGTCATAATCGCCGCACCAGGTAATGATAATGCTGTCACAGCAATATAAACCAACATATATATGACAATTGTTGTTATTTTGTTACTTTCGTAAGCTAGAAGCATATCGTCTTTTTCAGACTTTAAATATTCCAGCGTTAAATATTGCCCTAGATCAAAAATAAAAAAAGCACTGGCCAATACGGCCAATAGCGCAACGACAATAAGTTTAGATTTTGACATGCTCAACGACTTCCCTCTATATTATATTCAAACAACTTGTAGGAAGCAGAGAAGCTTCATCCTGAAGAGTTACAATTATTTTATTCCAGTCTCTTTCGGTTTTGTAAAAAACGACCAAATTCCGAGGCAAGAACCATCAGACTAATTAAGTAAATTCAATAGGATAATGATATTTAGATCTAATTAAGTGAGATTCAACTCAGCGCCGGTTCCGATTTTATTATCGCGCTGATATATATCCCGCCGGAAATGAACTCTTCCCTTTTCGTCAACCCAAGCAGTCCAGTAAAGGAGGTAAACAGGAATGCTCTCTTCCAAATCAATCGTTGTTGTTTCACCGCTTGCTATAATTGACTCCAAATCCTGCCCAATCCACGCTGAATTATTTTTCAATACCTGCTTTGCTAAATTAAACGGTTGAGAAAGCCTAATACATCCTGCACTAAATGTTCGAACATAACGATCAAATAACTTCCGATTTGGCGTGTCATGTAAATAGACACGGAACCGATTGGGGAACATAAATTTAATTAGTCCCATATTATTGTGTTTGCCGGGCATCTGCTGAAGTTTATAGGGAAACCATTTGTCAGTTAATTTATTCCAATCGACTTTTTCAGGATTAACTTCCTTCGCGTCTTTTCGCCAACTGTCAAAAACTTTGAGACTGTTACGCTTAAGAAAGCTCCGATCTTTCTGTACTTTCGGTAAAAATTTCTCTTTAGCAATCCGAGGAGGAACACTCCATGTTGGATTTAGCTCAACATATTTTAATGTATCAACAAAAGCTGGAGTGGCGCGATAAGGCTCACCAACAATTACCGGCATGTTGAGAACCGATTTACCATTCTCAACGTAGTCCAAATTGTATCCCGCCATGTTTACAATAACGTATCGTTCTCCCAATTTTCGCGGCACCCAGCGCCAACGCTCCATGTTTCTCTTAAGATTATTAATTCGATCGGACAACGATACATTAAAGCTCCATCTAGTCCACCGGCCGACGATACCATCCACCTTGTGCCCATAATTATTTTGAAACTTTCTCACAGCCTGATCGAGGGTTTCATCAAAAACTGTCGATGTTAAATCATCATTTTTGGAGAGGTATTCTTCGCGAAACAAACGATTTCTTAGCGATACAACCTGCTCATGATCCATACCCAATTGTAATTGAGGCCCTTGTGGAATTTTAGACCAATCACCTTGCTCAGCTAATACACGATAATAGGCCAAACTTGATTTCAACCGCGTATAAGCGCGATGAGGTGGAGGCATACGCGCAATAAAATCTGCCGGATCATTTGCAATAAGAAATAGTTCTAGCTGTTCAAGCCCATCCATTTTTTCAGGCATGACATGCCAATCAGAATCCACAGCTCTCGGAAATTGGTAACCAACACTCACTTCAACACTGTAGCGCAAAAAAGCATCAGTCATCATTAATTCCAAGCGTGCTTTACTCCGTGCACGTTTCGCTCGCCACATGTATTGAATGGATTTCGTGTGATACTCTTCTGGCTTTAGTCCTTCTCTATCAGAGAAAACCAACATATCACGAACAGCTTTTGCTTTAGATGTTGGGCCATCATGTGATTGCCAAACAGGCAAAAAATCTCTTTTACTATAAAATAGCCTAAGTTTTGCCCAATTTAAATCTGTGGCCCAATTATCGTAAACATCCCAAACTAAATGCTGTTGTAATTCAAAGACAACCGGATCATCAAGTTCAAATAGCTCAAACAAGTTCTCTGGCGGACTGGGCGAGAAAAGTGATATCGCTTCTTTAGCGAATGTATGGGAAGGAAAACAAAGAAGAAAACCAGCGATAAGCCCTAAATGCAAATAAAGTTTCCGCCAATCCATTGCTATTTGCATAATTTGATTTCACGATTTTTATGAATAACTTCGTATTACAAAATAAAACTAAGGATTGGAAAGAGTTACTAGCGATTAAAAGTGAATGAAATGGCTTCATCGCACATTAATCGACTTATTGCATATCTATTAATTATGGGTAGACTCAACCGCACAATCAAATAGTGTTTTAACTGCATAGGTATGTGGCGTGCCATCCCAATTATAGGCATCCATAACCACCAACAACAAATAGTCTTTATAAATTGCTATTGTTGAATTATTATGCGTTACCATTGTATCAATCACTTGATCAAGCGGTACACCGAGACCTGAGTTAATGACTGAATCGTAACCAACCATTGCAACTGAATAGCATTGTGATTCTTGATCACTCAAGCCAGAAGCAAAAACCTGAGCCACATTGAAATAAAGAAGAATCAGGATGAGTATTGCAGTGCATCTTCCAGTCATAGTTCCTCTCCTTTAATTACAATTTATATCGTGGAAAGTAAACAAAAACTTTAGCCAAGTTCATGCATAAATTTGATAGAATCACCAGTAACAAATAGTTCTTATTTATGCTGAAATAGATCGAATATATTGGCTAAAAAAAGCAATTAAAACGATTAGAATATATCGTTTAATTTTTTAATCCTATTGAATGTTCTCAAAATGCTTTTGTCGATAGCATCAGATTTTGCAAAAAGCAGTCCGATTCTTCACAAACACTTTAAGTTCGATATTTTTCATCACCACTGAAAAACAACATATAAATTGGTAAATAACTCCAATAGAGAAAACATGAGCACAATATCCATCAGATTCGGCAAAAACCTTCCTGCATCAATGGAATAGACGTAGTAATGGAATCACAAATATCAGAAAAGGAATACACATGGATATGGGATCACTATTTTAGCTTAATCCTAAATAAACTGCCTTTTTCAAATAATGAGATTTTAATAACAGCTATAAATGGTTGGGCAATAAACTTGGCTAAAAGTTTTAAAATGCATCCGGAACCGATTAAGGAGCAAGGCTTACTAGCTATCAGAACGACACCCACTTACTATCAAATGATAAAAATGGAACTGGGTGCCCATATAGACGTGACAGCACAAGCTAATGCCTTACCCCCACTTCACGTGCGCTTACCTAATAAGTTTACCGAAAAGCAATTAGAAAAATCACCAATCGCACTCGCAAATTTTTCCCTTGATGAAGATAAATGCTTCTACAAAGAACTAATTCTCCATGTCATTTCAATGAAAAAATATTACGCTGTACAGTTATACTTCTCTGAAGAAGCAAGCCTCTCATCAGCGCCTGAATTCGCATTGAATATGGCAATGCAATTTCATAGTCACTTCCACAATAAAAATACACTGAACTAAACAATGCCTACAGATGCTATTAAAGATAAAGTCCAATCTGCTTATCGAAATATTTCAAAGCAGATGCCAAATTTCAAAAATCGATACACACAAAGAGTTTTCATTGCAGAAATCGTGAAAACGCTTTTTCAGGAAAAACAAGATCATCGAATACTTGTTACTGAAGGTCCAACAGGAACTGGAAAAACACTCGCCTATCTTGTTGCGAGTATTCCTGCGGCAAAACAACTATATAAAAAACTCATCATATCGTCAGCAACAGTCGCTCTTCAGACGCAATTGATTGAACGTGACATTCCACTTATACAAAAAATGAGCGACATGGTTTTCAATTATATTATCGCGAAAGGTCGGGGGCGCTATCTCTGCCCGAGCCTACTCTCACAAAATATTGGAGAAAACGGTCAACAAATTGAAGCCTTTGCTTCAAATGATTATTTATCTTCAATACTAAACGAACTACATCATCAATTTGAAGCAGGTGAATGGGATGGTGACAAAGATACATGGGCAGAAACCATTAGCGACGAAATTTGGACAAAAATAAGTAATGACAGACATGGTTGCTTAGCTGCACGTTGTGATCACTTTAGAGTTTGCCCATATTTTATCGCAAAAGGGAAAATCGAAGAAGCAGATGTCATTGTTGCAAATCACGATCTGGTATTATCTGATCTCGCACTAGGTGGTGGCATTCTATTACCCAAGCCAGAAGATACAATATATGTCTTTGATGAGGCCCATCATTTACCCGAAAAAACAGTGAATCACGCCTCTACTTGGGGTTCTACCTCTGGAACCACCACTTGGTTAAATCGAACAGAAGGTCTAATAAAACAGATCGAAGCGCTGCTAATGGAACAAAGCACCGCGAATCTTTTCTCCATAATAGATAAAGCGCTTAAACATTTAAAATCAGATTTGTCATATTTAAACACCTATTTCAATAGCCTCCCTGACTTACAATCAGCTGACGATTCAGAAATTAACCACCGATTTCCACAAGGTGTTATACCTTCAGAGTTGAGGTCGTTATGTAGCGCTTGTTTTGATTCTACTCAAGAGTCATATAAACAATGTAAAAAACTGAAAGATAAAATTACCCGTGAAGTTGCGGATGGAAACTTAACGAGTAAAGAAGCGGAAGCAGTTCTTCCAGAACTGGGAATGGCCCTTCAGAGGCTTGAGAATCTTTATGAGCTATGGGCAAAGTTCATCTTAAAGGATCCTCAAGGTTCACCTCCAACGGCGAGATGGATTACAAAATCCCTATTCAAAGAGCATGTAGATTTTAAACTGCATACATCTCCCATAAGCGCTGCTGACTTCCTCTACGAGAATCTATGGCAAAAATGTTATGGAAGCATTCTTACATCTGCAACTCTGAGATCACTCGGCAGTTTTGGTTACTTCCAAGCGAAATCTGGGCTTCTTGAAATGCCGCATGCAAACTATTTGCAACTAGCCTCTCCGTTTGATTTTGCCAATAACGCAACCTTGTGGTTACCCTGGATGGAAAACGAGCCTCAAAACGCATCACAACATACCGAAGAAATTATTCAATTGTTGCCTGATCTAGTTAGCAAAGAAAATGGCTCTTTGATTTTATTCAGCTCCCGAAAACAATTACAAGAAGTATCAGAACAACTTCCAGAGCATATAAAAGAGATACTTCTTATTCAAGGTGACTACAATATACAAACCCTGCTGGAAAAACATAATCAACAAATTAGTCAGGGCAACGCGAGCATTATTATGGGATTAGCAAGTTTTGCAGAAGGTATCGATTTGCCAGGAAAATTGTGCACAGATGTTATTATTGCTAAGCTCCCATTCCCAGTTCCAGACTCTCCCGTAGAAGCCACTGAGCGTGAATACCTCGAAGCACAGGGCAAAAGCCATTTTCAGGAAATCGTTTTACCACAAACGTGTATTCGTTTAATTCAATCAGTAGGGCGCTTGATACGGAGCGAGACGGACACAGGTAAAATAACCATATTAGATCGAAGACTAATCACAAAAAGCTATGGGAAAAAATTCCTACAAGCACTTCCAGATATGCGAAGAATTATTGAATACGGACCGTAGCAACGTCTTACATCTTCCCCGGCATATCCCATGCATTAAAGTTTCAAAAGTGACGTTTCTTCAATCGAGATAATGTTTTCCTAAGTTTCAGTTGATAAAAACATTAATTACAAGAATTGTGATTCTATATACAGCAATCACTAAGAAGAATAACCACACCACTTACAATAATAAGAATACTGAAATTTGATTCTGTGGAATCAAATTAATTTTACTGTCGTTTTTTAGGGGACAAAGCGATGACAAAATCAACATTGGTATTTTTGCTACTCATAACTGGATACCTTAGCAGCCAAACTACACTTGCTTCACAATGTGTGCCAGATGGGCAATGGCTACTCCCAGAGAGTGGAAACATCCTTAATCAATATGAATTTTTAGACCAAATGCCACTTGAAGGCGTTGTGTTACTTGGCGAACATCACGCAAACTCTGCGCACCATAAGTGGCAGCTAGAAACGATTAAGTCTCTACATAAAAATCAGCCAAATATGACAATTGGTCTAGAAATGTTTCCACGCCGCACACAGCCTATTTTGGATCAGTGGATTAGAGGCGAGATTGACAAATACCAGTTTGTGGAACTCACAGAATGGAACACAATCTGGTCATTCAGCTTTGATGACTACCTCCCAATTTTAGTCTATGCACAAAATAATCAGATTCCTCTTATTGCTCTGAATGTTTCACGCAAATTATTAGATCGAGTCCGAGAATCAGGCTGGCATCGTATTCCAATAAACGAACGCGAAGGTATTGGCAATCCAGCACGACCAAGTCGTGCATATGCTCAAACTCTGGCTGTCAGTTTCAAACGCCATCAACCTCAAACAAGAACTATTGATAAAGTTGGATTTAAACGCTTTGTTCAAAAACAGCTACTTTGGGATCGCGCTATGGCTGAAGGCATAGCAAACGCTTATAAACGAGATAGCAAACAGCTTATTATAAGTTTAATGGGTAGTTGGCACATCATAGGTGGCCATGGAGTTCCTTACCAACTGGATGACTTAGGAGTCAATTCAGTCACAAAACTGATTCCATGGGATGACAATCTAAGCTGCGACAGTATTGATCGTCAATTTTCAGACGCCATCTTCGGCACAACTTACCTACAGACAATGAACCTGGATGTTTTCAACTAAACTGGGAGAATCCCATTCCCTATCTATAATTTATCTCTATTGAATCCAAAGAGAAAACCTCTTGCAAAACAATAAGCAAGAGGCAATCCACTAGCTCTCCCCAATATTCAGGGTTAACTATTCTCGGCTTTTACACTACTATAGCGCCCCTTTATATAGCTATGAGGAAATAACGCCACAATGTTTGTAACGGGACAACGCTGGATATGCGAAACAGAACTCGACTTAGGTTTAGGTACAGTAATTAAAAGCGATCATCGCACCGTTACCATTGTATTCCTTGCAAGTGGAGAGACAAGAACTTACTCTCAACAAACAGCACCTTTACGTAGAGCCGCTTTTAATATTGGTGATAATGTTGAAAGCCATGAAGGTTGGAGCATCAAAATAACCGACCTTACAGAGACCAATGGATTATTAACGTACCAAGGTGAAGATCAAAATGGACACGAGAAACAATTAGCCGAAGGAGGGCTCAGTAATACCATACAACTCAACAGACCTCACGATCGTCTTTTTTCAGGACAAGTTGACAACAATAAGTGGTTTGAGCTTCGCCATAGTGCATTAAAGCACCAACAAAAATTAAAAAACTCAGAGCTAACCGGGCTATATGATGCCCGAACTAGCTTAATTCCACATCAACTTTATATTGCACACGAAGTTGCAAAACGATTTGCCCCAAGAGTCCTACTTGCTGACGAAGTTGGATTAGGAAAAACCATCGAAGCCTGTTTGATTATGCAGCATCAACTAATAACAGGCCGTGCAGAACGCGTACTAATCGTTGTCCCTGAAGCGTTATTACATCAATGGTTAGTTGAGTTGGTTCGCCGCTTTAACCTCTCATTTAGTATTTTTGACGCAGAGCGATGCGAAGCGATTAAAGACTCATCTGGGTTTGAAAATCCTTTTCAAGCAGAGCAACTCGTTCTTTGTGCGTTACCCTCACTAATCGAAAGTAAAGATAATCTTCAGCACGCTATTAATGGAAATTGGGATTTAGTTATTCTCGACGAAGCCCACCACCTGGATTGGTCCGAAGAAAAACCAAGCACTGAATATCTCGCAGCAGAAGCATTGGCTAAAAATAGCAAGGGCTTGTTATTACTTACTGCTACGCCAGAACAACTCGGTAAAGCTGGACACTTTGCAAGATTGCGACTTTTAGATCCACAACGCTTTCATGACTACAATGCATTTCTTGAGGAAGAGACACATTACCAAACCATCGCTGCAGTTATTGAAGCAATTCTTGATAACAAACCACTCGAACAAACCCAAATCAAACACCTTGCTTCGTGGCTATCTTCTAGCGAAAGCGAGCATCAGCTCTCAGAACTAAAAAATTCATTATCACATGCATCCACAATTGATGAAGAGCAGAAACAGAAAATTATTAACCTACTTTTAGATAGACACGGCACTGGGCGAGTACTCTATAGAAATACACGAAACACTATTAAGGGTTTCCCTCAACGCTTTTTGAACTTATATCCACTTGAAACACCAGAACAATATTCAAAACTTTACCTCTTAGCCCAGCAACTTGAGTTTGCAGAAGATGAGTTAGTTGCTGCACCGGAGAGACTATTCCGCATTGTCTCACAACTAAAACGTGAATTATCTACAGAAAGCTTTCCGCCCAGCTGGGTAGAATGTGACACTCGTATTGAGTTTCTCATTAATTTACTTGAAAAGCAGAAACAAGATAAAATCCTTGTTATCTGTGCCAGCAGTACAACCGCCAAAGAACTAGAAAAAACCATCCGCTTTAAGACTGGATTCCGTGTATCAGCTTTCCATGAAGAACTAAGTATTATCGAACGTGATAGAGCAGCAAGTTATTTTGCTGATCAGGACGGCGGTGCACAAGCACTAATATGTTCTGAGATAGGAAGTGAGGGTAGAAATTTTCAATTTGCGAATCACTTAGTTTTATTTGATCTACCACTTAATCCTGACTTACTTGAACAACGCATCGGTCGACTTGATCGAATTGGACAAAGAAACGACATCCAAATTCATATCCCCTATTTCCGCCAATCGCCACAAGAAGTATTAACACGATGGTATAGCGAAGGGCTCAACGCATTCACTACTACTTGCCAAGTCGGAGATGCCGTCTATTCAAAAATAGAGCCCATGTTATTGCAACTACTTCAGGAGCCAGAATACAATGAAACGACCCTCATCACTCTAATCAATAGCACAAAAAAACTGGCCTCCGAATACAATGAAGCATTACAAAAAGGTAGAGATCGATTACTCGAATTAAACTCCTATAAGAGTGAAATAGCGCTTGAATTGCAATACGAAATCGAAAGTATAGATCGGGATCCAAATTTACAGGAATTCATGGAGAAGATTTTCGATTGCTATGGCGTAGACTACGAAGATTTCAAACAAAATAGTTATTTGCTCAAACCAACCCCAAGAATGCCAGCAGCCCTATTTTCTGGCATTGATGAAGATGGTCGAGTCATTACCTACAATCGCAGCACCGCACTATCAAATGAAGACATTCAATTTATCACCTGGAATCATCCATACACTCGCGATGCGATCGATTTTTTACTTTCAAGCGAACAAGGAAATACAGCCCTAATTGCGCTTAAAACAAATAAATTTCCAGCAGCATCAATAATTGTAGAAACAAATTACGCAATCGAATGCGTATTTCCCGAGGCAAATCATGCAGGTTTAGGCATCAATTCACAAATTCAGCGTTATGTTTTTGGGCCAGGAAATGAAATACTCGATGAAGATCAATTCAACTTGCTGTTAAATGCAGAAAAAACAAATGTAGATAAGAAGACAGCTTACACTATCATCAAAACCAAATCCGATGAAATTAAAGCCCTAATGAAGACCGCCGAAGAGCTAGCCAATAAAGAGCTGGATCGTTCTATTTCATCCAACCAAAGCAATCTATCCAATAAGATTGAGACTGAATTAGAACGACTTAGAACCTTAAAACAAGTTAATCCCAACATTCGCCAAGAAGAGATTGAATATTACGAATCGTTACTTCGCATTGCTGACAAGAGACTATCCGAATCTAAATTACGCCTGGACTCCGCCCGCATAATTATGACTCATTAAACAGCTAGCAAAATATACTAATCTCATATCTAACACAGTTACCCACTAGCTACATCCACCAAGGATGGTGGAAGTACTGATTTTGCAGGAACAATAACCAGTCGGCTCCTATTCTCGGACTCTCTCCTAGCCTCTACAAAGTGAGTGACATCTCGTTTTTTCTGTCAAAATCATTTAGCCTCATATAATCAATCGCTTATCCTCCCAATCAGCCCATAAGCCACTGAAATAAAAAGACTAAAGATATTCTTAATTATGCCGTTATTTAAACATAAGCGAGGAAGACTATTTTTAGCAGATAACGTGGTACGTAATTATGATCAATCAAATTACTTCAACACCAATCAAGCAGCACATGTATCCACAACGAGAACGCAATGACGTTAAAATTGACGATCAGGTTTCAAAACCGTCGCAAGCTACTTCTTTATCCTCAGAATCCAGCCAACGAATTGTTAATGACAAAGTTATTGAGCAGCTGGATAAAGTACTGCAAAAAAGCCATGCCAATGAAATCCGAACACTCGATCCTAAAAACTACACTCCCGAATCGGTTTCAAAGCAAATTCTTGATTTTGTAAAAAATGCGATAGATCGTGCTGACGCACGTGGTGAAAATGTTGGCGGTATGATCGAGCAAGCAAAACAAGGAATAGATCTCGGATTTAAACAAGCTAAAAATATTCTAACCAGCTTAAATGCACTTTCAGGGAAAATTGCTGAAGGTGTGCAACAAACCTATGAGCTTATCAATAGTGGAATGGAAGAAATTGTTAAATCGTTTAAAGAAACTAATGAGGCTCAACCATCTGTTACAACTGTTAGTACTAAATCAACTTCCCAAGAATCCGCTTTCAATTTAACAATCCACACTCAAGATGGCGATGAAATAAATATTGGACTAGACCATAGTATATCCAACGCTGAATATGACGTTCAACTATCAAATAGTAAGGAGACAAATGTTGAGTTACACTCAGTTTCATCTAACTCTAGCCGCAGCTTTAATATATCGGTCAGTGGTGAACTTGATGAAAAAGAAATAGCTGCTATTGAAGTACTTCTATCCGATGTGAAATCGGTTTCAGATCGTTTTTTTGATGCTGATGTTGAAGCCGCCTTCATTACAGGATTAAAACTTGGCTTTAATAGCAAAGAACTTGTAGGTTTTTCACTTGAACTGAATCAAAATTATTCTGAATCAGCATCAAAAGCTTATCGTGAGATTGGCGGTTTCACTACATCAAACGCAATCTCGTCAAAACCCGCAGCGAGTGAAATTGATACACTATTAGCTGCTATTCAAAGTTTTTCTGAGCCATTTGTATCAACTGCAAAACAAATCGAAGAGGCTCCATTGTTCAACGAAAATAAGCAAATTGCTGAGCAGTTGTTTAGCCATTTTTCGAAATCAAATAATGCTCATCAAGCCTCTGTTCAGCAGCTGGAAGCACTAACAGGTGCACCGTTCAATAACCTGGCTTCTGATCTATTCTCAGCTGCTAGAAACGCATAGAAATCAATCAACCATAGATTGGATTCGAATTTTTGTGGCGATAAAGTCCTCATGTGAGACATAAATCAATTCGGATATTTTGCGTACAAGATATTCTTCATCTCTATCAAGATGGTTATCAGCAAATGCAATTTGCCAAAGTAGCTCAATAATATGAACTTTATCATCATACTCAAAATGTGAATTAATCAGAGAAGTGAATTGATAATAATCAGTGGAGTTTTTTAATTCCTCTTCTGCTAGAGAAATAATTTCTTGTGTTTCATTGTTAGAAAGATCAAATTTCGCACTCACTGCTGAAAATAACACCTTTTTCTCATCCTCACTAATCTGATCATCCATGCGAAGCATCTCGACAAGCAATGCAGTACTCGCCAACTTTAATGAATGCTCATAATCAGCAGAATCACGGGATGTTGAAAAATTCTTATCGAAAAACGCTTTGATTCCGGCTAGCATAAAAACATCCTTCGAAAGATAAATCGTTAAATTTTTCGCCGCCTTATTTCAGGCGGCTCCAAATAGCTTGCGAGTATGATTCCGGCAAGCAATCCAAAAAAGTGTCCTTCCCACGAAATTTGAGAGCCCTGAGGAAATATTCCCCAGACTATTCCACCATAAAGAAATATGGTAAAAAAAGCTAATACAAAGGATTTCAAACTCTTCT
Source organism: uncultured Ectothiorhodospiraceae bacterium (assembly GCA_945787715.1). Taxonomy (GTDB): domain Bacteria; phylum Pseudomonadota; class Gammaproteobacteria; order S012-40; family S012-40; genus CALZJE01. The sequence goes on from CALZJE010000012.1 coordinate 22,797, forward strand.
CATACCAAGCTGCAGCAACTAAGAATCCGAAATAGCCAAAAATCAACCCACTCGCACCGATATGAAACGCCGGTCGAGCAAAAATCCAAGTCGCAATTCCCGCCACTAAAGTGATACCAATAGTGACAATAATATATTCACGAAATCCGCGAAGCAGGATAAACCAACTGAGAATAGCAATAGGTAATGTGTTCGCAATAAGATGGGACATATTTGCGTGAAGCAGAGGCCAGACCAAAACCCCTACTAATCCATCTATCGAACGCGGATAGATTCCCCATGCACCAAGAGCGTGTCCTATACTGCTGTTATATAGCTCAATGAGCCACAGAACACCGATTATTATCGTAATCTCGGTAAAACGCATGAGTTACTAGCCTAATCTTTTTATAATTCTAGTTAATATTGCTTCAAAACACTTCGGCTTCGCAACACTTCGTTTAGCTAGATTTCGACGTCACCTTTTTGGGAATTTGCCGCACTAACTTTTAGTGAACGACCAAAAAAATCACTCCCGTCGAGATCGGCAATGGCTCGTAACGCATCTGCTTCGTGCATTTCAACAAATCCAAAGCCTTTTGCTTTACCTGTCTCACGATCTTTGACGATTCTAATTGAAATAATTTCACCATAGGGTTCAAAGATAGATGCGAGTTGTCGACCCCGTGTTTTATAAGCTAGATTACCGACAAAAATGGAAAGAGTGCCTGAATCAGATACAACACTACGCGTTTGCGTACGTGCTTGTGGCGCTCGTGTTTGTGGGGCTCGGGCTGGACGGACTTCAGAAGTGCTATCAACTTTCGCTAATGTATCTCTGGCCCCAACAAGAACCCCGATCAATAAACCAAGAGCGATACCTAATGCTCCATTATCAACAATGCCGAAGCCAACAAAATAGACTAATAAATATCCAGCAACTGCCAAAATTACTGCGGTAACAATGGTTTTCGTCATTTGTGTATTCCTGTATCAATATCTCTAAAACTTCTACTATTTTATGGCGATCGAATAACCAAAACGCTTAGCCATAGCAACTAAAAAACCCATATTATCATAGTTTAATTCTTTGAAATTAGCTTTCTCCTACTCTAATTGTTATTGAGAATAACTTTTCATACTTTCCTGCAATCAATTTAAGACTAAAAATTGACAGAATGAACTCATCATAGCGACAATAGAAAGAAATCTAACACCAAAGGATGTCCATGGAAAAAATTAGCTTACCCGAGCTATTTCGCAACACGGCCGAGAAATACAAAGATTTCACTGCAATCAATTTCTCAGGAAAAAAAACCAGCTTTCATGAGCTTGATCGACTTAGTGATAATCTTGCGGCCAGCCTTTCACATAATGGATTGACAAAAGGCAATCGAATTGCCCTCTATTGCATTAACTCAGACTCTTTTGCGATTGCCTATTTGGGAATTGTAAAAGCAGGTGCCACAGTAATTCCTCTCAATCTACTGCAAACACCTGTAGAAATTTCATACATAATGAACGATGCCGATGTAAATGGAATTATTTATCATGAAGCGTTTGATCAAGCTGTCGAGGCAATTAGAAGCAACGTCCATAATTTAGAAACTTATATCCGCATCGGAGTAAACCCCAACGATGAAGTCCAGGACTTCCACACCCTAATTCAAACTGATAGTACCGCGCCGGAAATAACATTTAATCCTCAGGACGACTTAGCAGCAATCCTATACACTTCAGGGACAACCGGAAAACCAAAAGGCGCAATGCTTACCCACAGCAACCTGGCGAGCAATACTGACAGCGTAATAAAATCCATCAAACTCATTCCTGGAAAAGATATTCTTGTTGCTGTCCTTCCTATGTTTCACGCTTTTGCTGCAACAGCTGCCATGCTTACTCCCATGCTACGTGGCTTAACGATGATGCCCATAGTAAAATTTGAGCCCGAGCTTCTAGCTAACTCCATTCATGCAGGCAAAGCAACCATTTTATTTGCCGTTCCCAGCATGTACAACGTACTTCTCAATATGAAGGAAGAGCAAGTTGCAAAATTATCAAGCTTACGATTCTGTGTTTCCGGTGGCGCAGCTATGCCGGAAAAAATAATGCAAAGTTTTGAAGAAAAGTTTGGGAAACTTATTTATGAAGGTTATGGACCCACGGAGTGCTCACCGGTGACAAATGTAAATCCGATTGGAGGAACTAGAAAAATATTATCGGTTGGATTACCAGTAGAACATGTGAGCTTATGCATTAAAGATACGGAAGGCAATGATCTCCCCAACAACGAAGTGGGAGAAATTTGTGTTCGTGGTCCGAATGTAATGAAAGGATACTGGAACCGCCCAGAAGATACTCGCAAATCTTTTTTTGGTGATTGGTTTCGCACAGGCGATTTAGGGAAAAAAGATGACGATGGCTATTACTATATTGTTGATAGAATAAAAGACATGATCATTGTCAATGGCATGAACGTCTATCCAAGAATTGTAGAAGAAGTTTTATACCAACATCCAGATATTGCTGAGTGTGCAGTTATTGGTATTGACGATAAGTTACACGGTGAAATAGTCGCTGCCTATATAGTAACTAAACCAGGCACTGAATTAAGCTCTTCAGATGTTAGAAGCTTTTGTCGAGACAAACTCGGTCGCTATCAGATCCCAAGAAAATATTTCTTTATTGACGCATTACCAAAAAATGCAACAGGAAAAATTTTGAAACGAGAGCTTAAAGAACAAAAACTTGAGACCGCATAAACAAATGAAATGGCGCTGCTCGATTGAAGTTGAGCAGCGCTAATAATATTAAGCATTGATTCCACTATGTCTTAAAAGTGCATCAATTTCAGGCTCCCTCCCACGAAATGCAATAAACAAATCCATTGGTTCTACGGAACCACCTTTCTCTAAAACATTTTCCAGAAAAGCTTTACCTGTCTCTTCATTGAAAACGCCTTCTTCTTCAAATTTGGAAAAAGCATCAGCGGATAACACTTCCGCCCACTTGTAGCTGTAATAACCAGCAGCATAGCCGCCTGCAAAAATATGCGAGAAACTGTGTGCAAAACGATTAAACTTGGGGGGCATGAGCACCGCAACTTCGTCTCTCACTTCATCAAGAATATCGTAGATTCGTGCACCTAGCTCTGAAGAAAACTCCAAATGAATGCGAAAATCAAAGATGGCAAACTCAAGCTGACGTAACATCTGCATGCCTGACTGGAAGTTTTTCGCAGCTACCATTTTCTGATATAACTCATCTGGCAACCGCTCACCGGACTCATAGTGCTTAGCAATCACATCTAGCGCTGACTTTTCCCAACACCAGTTCTCAAGGAATTGACTGGGGAGTTCCACGGCATCCCAGGGCACACCGCTTATTCCTGAAACACTGGGATAATCAATTTGTGTCATCATATGATGCAGACCATGACCGAATTCATGGAATAATGTAATAACTTCATCATGCGTAAAAAGCGCAGGGATATCACCGACCGGCGGTGTGAAATTGCAAGTCAGATATGCAACTGGCGCTTGGGCTGTATCGTCAAACACCATCCGAGACAGACACTCATCCATCCACGCGCCACCGCGCTTATTAGGGCGGGCATATAGATCAAGAAAAAATTGTCCTCGAATAGCGCCTTGTTTTCCGATTATTTGAAAAAAGCGAACGTCTTTATGCCAAGTATCCACATCTTTCTTTTCAGAAATCGTCACGCCGTATAAACGCTGCACAACCTCAAACAGTCCATGCAAAACATTATCTTCTGGAAAATAAGGTTTCAGCTCCTCTTGCGAAATTGAATATTTATGATTTCGTAATTTTTCCGAATAATAAGGCACATCCCAAGCTTGTAGCTCATCAATGTCAAATTCTGACTTGGTAAATGCTTGCAACTCAGCTAAATCCTTTTTCGCATTCCCGGAAGATTTATCCACCAATTCATTAAGAAACTCCATCACCTTTTCTGTACCAGGAGCCATTTTTGTTGCTAATGATTTCTCAGCAAAACTGCTAAATCCGAGTAACTGTGCAACCTCATGACGAAGCGTGAGTATCTCATCCATTAAAGATGAATTATCCCATTTACCCGCATACTCACCTTGATCAGATGCACGAGTGACATAAGCGGTATACATCTCTTCACGCAATGCTGAATCAGCCGCATAAAGCATAGTTGGATAATAAGACGGAAATTCCAAGGTCAATGCCCAACCACTCTCGCCCATTTGCTCTGCAGTTTGTTTAGCCAGGTTTTTTACTGAATCTGGCAACCCAGCAAGATCCGTCTCATCTGTGATGATATTAGTCCACGCGTGTGTTGCATCCAGTAAATTTTGGTCAAACTTACTGCTGAGATTGGACAACTCCTGCATAATTTCTTTGTAACGTTGTTTCTTTTCAGAAGTCAGATCAATACCGGAGAGGCGAAAATCACGCAATGCATTATCAACGATTTTTTTCTGGGCTTCATCAAGTTGATTAAAGTCGTCTCTATCTTTAATTTGTTGGTAAGCATTGAACAGTTTTTCGTTTTGACCCATCTCTGTTGAATAAACACTTAACTTTGGAAGGCATGCATTATAAGCATCACGTAATGCATCACTATTTACAACTGAGTTCATATGACTGACAGGAGACCAGGTTCGACTCAATTTTTCTGAAATTAACTCCAAAGGTTTTATCAAATTATCCCAGGTGTATTCACTGTTTGAATTGAGTAGTTTTTCAACATATTCTCGACTTTCAGATAAAATTTGATCAATAGCAGGCTCAACATGCTCAGGTTTAATTTGTGAAAACGGGGGCAAACTAAACGCAGTTAATAAAGGGTTTTCGCTCATTTTGTAACTCTTTTAGAAATTGATATCAGGTTGGGTGCTACAATACCTAACTTACAAGGCACTCACAAGCAATAGAAATAGCCGGAGAAAATATGTCAAATCATTATGACTTAATTGCCATTGGCGGCGGAAGTGGTGGATTATCCGTCGCAGAAAAAGCCGCAAGTTATGGAAAAAAGTGTGCAGTAATTGAACCAGATCGGCTTGGCGGTACCTGTGTCAACCGCGGTTGTGTTCCCAAGAAAGTCATGTGGAATGCAGCAAACCTTAATCAGGCGATCAAGTTATCCAGTTCATATGGATTCGAAGTAGTGCAAAAAGGATTCAACTGGAAAACTCTGGTTGAATCACGAGAAAATTATATTCATGGAATCAACAACTGGTATACAAACTATCTCAAAGACTCAAACATTGAACACATTCAAGGCTACGCAAAGTTTGTTAATGACAAAACGGTTGAAGTGAATGGAATCCATTACACAGCAGATCATATTGCAATTAGCACTGGCGGAGTACCCACTGTACCAGACGTAGAGGGTGCAGAGCACGGCATAACGTCCGACGGTTTTTTTGAACTTCAAGAACAACCAAAACGTATTGTCATCGTTGGCGCTGGTTATATTGCGGTAGAAATCGCAGGAGTTTTGAATGCATTAGGGAGTGAAGTCACTCTACTGTTGCGTCGACAGCAAATACTCGGTCGCTTTGATTCATTAATGCGCGACACATTAACAGAAGAGATGATCAACAACGGCATAAACATATTGCCCTGTATGAACCTTTCATTGATCACCAAAAACGACGAAGGTAAATTAACATTAACGGGCAATACTGGATTTGAAGTATCCGATGTGGATGCATTAGTTTGGGCGATTGGTCGCCGCCCATTGACTGAGCAACTAAATCTAACTGCTATTGGACTGAAAACGGATAAATACGGATTCTTGCCTTGTGACGAATTTCAAAACACTAGCCAAGCAGGAATCTATGCCTTGGGAGACATTACTGGTCGCGCAGCATTAACACCTGTGGCCGTTGCTGCAGGTAGACGACTAGCTGATCGGTTGTTTAGCGACCAAACCGATCGTAAACTCAATTACAACAATATCCCTTCCGTCGTTTTTAGCCATCCTCCAATTGCAACTATCGGGCTAACGGAAGACGAAGCACGAAAAATACACGGTGATGCTGTAAAGGTTTATCAAACACGGTTTACACCTATGCTTTTCAGTATTGGTGAGCAAGAGGAGAAAACCGCCATGAAACTGGTTACAATAGGCGTTCAAGAAAAGATTATTGGTTGCCATATCATCGGCCATGCTGCTGATGAAATGCTTCAAGGATTTGCGGTCGCCATCCGTATGGGTGCCACCAAGAAAGACTTTGACGACACTGTGGCAATCCACCCGACTAGTGGTGAAGAACTTGTTACCATGCGGTAACACTCACATGTAATGAGGAACAACAATGAGTATAAGAGCGTTCAAAGGCATCTCACCGAAAATTGACAAGAGTGCATATATTGACGAAGATTGTTCGATAATTGGTGATGTAATAATTGGCAAAGATTCCTCAGTATGGCCAATGACGGCCATTCGTGGCGATGTTCACAAAATCACAATCGGTGATAGAACTAATATTCAAGATGGCTCTATTCTTCATGTCACTGCTGACAATGAATTTAATCCGGGCGGTGCTCCTTTAACAATTGGCGATGATGTCACGGTTGGTCACGGCGCAATCCTACATGCCTGTACGGTCGGCAATTTTTGTTTAATCGGGATGGGAGCAACCGTACTTGATCGCGCAGTTATTGAAGATGGTGCGATGGTCGCTGCAGGTAGCCTAGTTTCCCCCGGGAAAGTATTGGAAAGCGGATATCTATGGTTAGGCAGTCCGGTTCGTCGTGCTCGCGCACTGACTGAAGAAGAAAAAAACTATCTGCGCTTTTCCTCCAAACATTACGTACATTTAAAAAATGAGTACATGGAAGGCTGATATAGACTCGTCAAACAGACAAAGAAAAATTATTCATATCGATATGGACTGTTTCTATGCAGCCATTGAAGTACGTGACAATCCAGATTTAAAAAGCAAGCCCGTCGCAGTTGGCGGGCAAGCTAATACCCGCGGCGTTCTCTGCACCTGCAACTACGAAGCACGTAAATATGGTATACACTCAGCAATGCCATCGTCCCATGCTGCTCGATTATGCCCCGACCTCATTATTGTCCCCGTTAACTTTGACAAGTATCATAAAGCTTCTAAAGCGATTCATGAAATTTTTCACCATTATTCGGATTTAGTTGAACCGTTATCGCTGGATGAAGCCTATCTGGATGTCAGTGATTCAAAACTACATTCCGGAAGTGCGACATTGATTGCGGAAGAGATTCGACAAAAGATTTTTGAATCCCAAAAAATCACAGCATCTGCAGGTATAGCTCCCAACAAAATGCTGGCAAAAATTGCCAGCGACTGGGAAAAACCAAACGGACAGTACGTCATCACGCCCGATAAAGTCGCAGACTTCATGACAACTCTACCCGTTAAAAAACTCTTTGGGGTTGGAAAAGTGACAGCAGAAAAGCTTCATCAACACAACATCCATACCTGCGGTGATGTTCAAAACCGTTCGCATACAGAGTTAATCAAACTATTTGGTAGCTACGGTAATCAAATCCAGCAAATGGCTCACGGAATTGATAATCGAAATGTTACTACCGAAAGAACGAAAAAATCACTCAGCGTAGAAAACACCTTTCAAAACGATTTCTTACCCGAGCAAATACCTGCGCACTTACTTAATGATCTATTTGACGAACTCAAATTGAGGCTGAGCAAAAGCGGAAAAAAAGAAGCTGAAATAAAAACTGTTTTTATAAAAATAAAATTTAGCGATTTCACTAGCACAACGGCCCAATCACCTTGCAGCCGGTTTTCAGCTATACCATTTAAGCAACTTTTTACCATCCGCAGCCAGAAAGAAAAAAAGCCAATCAGATTGATCGGCTTTGGGGTACATTTCAAAGAAAATAATATCAAAAATGGCGGTGCACAGTTGAGCTTTGATTTTTCTTTGAAAGAGAATTAAGCTAAACATTCGGTAGCTAACGTAGCACCAATATTTGCTAGCCAACACAATGACCCGGCTACTTAGCAATCTGTTAATCTGATTTTCTAGGATAATCCCAAAAAAATCTATCAATTCCATTTTAAGATGAGGTATACGCTAAAACAATATGTTTTTGCTTTTGCGCTTGTTTAATTCGTTTTACCTGGTTGCCCACCTTTTTCACCAGATTTTCATCATATTGCGGTTTCATGACAGCGACTCCCACTGGCCAACTTTCCATAGCCGTTTAAACATTTCATCTTCCATGCCGCGTAAACTTTTGTAGAACAAAACTGGTCATGGCGTTTTCTCTTGCATGGAACCACGCATATAACATTGATCTATAGTTTAGAAATTTTTAGTCAGTTATTGCATCAACTATTCTCTTTGATTGCGCTCGAGAGCTATAAATAGTGACCTTCGCCGCTTCTGCTGAAATTTCATCTATTAATTCCAAATCTTCATTAAATCGATTTTTCGCATAGGGAATATTTAAGGCGGCATCAACGACCACATTAGAATTCATTGCACTCAGCGTTAACATTAATGAGCTATGTGACCTCATACCATCCAGTCTACATGAAGTCTGTCAGATTATGGTGTGCTGAACCAATTTGCCCCCCCAGCAGCAATCTCAGCATATTTCATCACATAGATCTAATAAGCTTGGAAAGCAACCTACAGCTTGGGCGTCGACCGCCCCACCGACCAGAATACAGTCTATACCCGCTGTTTTAGCACCGCCAAGATCTCTTCTCACAGAATCACCAATCACTAAACACTCTTCATTATTCAAATTCAGTTGATTCACAACAAGCTCAAACGGCTTAGGCGAAGGTTTAATCATTCCGTGATCTGATGAAAATGATGATGCGGAAAATAACTCATCTATTCCTGATGTTTTAAAAGTATCCACCCACGCTTTTTTTGGAGACCAGATATCTATAACAGCAGACAAAATAAAAGATTCCCTCAGTTTAAAAAGTGCTTCAACATACTCCCGAGGAATATGACCTAGCTCATGGAATGAAAACGTGTCAATTATCTTTTGGATTTCAACTGTGGCGAGCTTTCGCTCAGTGACTTCTACTATTGCTTCTTCTACAGAAGGAAAATCATGTCGGTATTTTTCATCGAGATATCTTTCGTCCAAATATCCATACACCGAATAAATAATTTTAGTCAGCTCACTCGAAGATAACGTTCCTCCAATATTTTCATAATAAATGGAAAAATCTTCACTTTGACCAAACCTGTCTTCTCCAAACATAAATGTGCTATTCATATCCAGTAGAAGAGCTTTCTTTCCCGCAAACATAAGTAATTCCTCTTATTCTAACTAAGGGTTTACACCAGAGTATTACCGCAAAAAAATTCAGTTAATCGATTTTCACGTGAATTCTAATAACAAGAGCGGCTCCCAGGTTCTTTCTGTGTCAGTCGTATAATAGTTTATCTCTATCTATTTGTAACTTACCTCTAACCGTGCGCATTGATTCTTCAATTACAATATTTACTTCTTCAAATACTAGGTATGGATGATCATTATCGAGACAGACGGATTAATTCGCTAACTTTCATTGCCTGCTTGCTTGAGCTATAATTTAAAACCGTGACAATAGTTTTTTACGGTGATGAAACTGCAGCATGTGGTTTGATTGCCAACTTAGAAGTTTAAGGAATATCAGCATTTTTCCGATACAGTTATCATTCAAAAAATAAGTCACTAGCACCTCAAACACTATACACACACAACTATTTAGGATTCGAGGCACTAGGTATAAAATAACAAAAAAAGCAATCAACTTAATCTGGCCAAAAATTTTATAAATTAATTTATTATGACTTCAAATTCCGACCAAACCATCGATCCAAAATGGGGTGAAATTTCCCCCATGCACGATCCTCGCATTCTTGCCAATTTTAAAGCCAGAAAAACTGACATCTTGATTACCACGGCTCCAAAAGCTGGTACAACTTGGATGCAACAAATATTACATCAGTTAAAAACTGGTGGCGATGTTAACTTTGATTCGATTGATAACGTGATCCCCTGGTTGGAAATACAAAGAAAAGGAAAACATTGGTCAGAAATTATAGCGTATTTTGATACAATCAAAAATCCACGGATTTTTAAAACTCACTGCACATATCAACAAACACCTGGCGTCGATTTCGCGAAAATTATATTAAGCTCTCGCGATCCCCGAGATGCTTGCATTAGCTTTTACCATCATACAATGAACTTGACAGAAAATGCTTGCCAGATGGCAGATATAAAAAGCCCAAAAGACTTTGATGAATATTTTAGAAGCTGGATGGAATTTGGTACGTGGTATCGAAATATCTCCAGTTGGTGGCCTCATATCAACAAGCAAAATATTCTCTGGTTACGATATGAAGATATGAAAGCTGATTTGGAAAAATCTATCGATCAAATACTGGATTTCCTCGATTGGAAATTAGATGATACCGGTAGACCTAAAGTTTTAGAATACTGCTCATTTCAGTGGATGAAAGCTAACAGCGATAAATTTACACATCGTGACGAAAATGGCAGATTATTATTTACCCCCGGAAGTTTTATCCGTAAAGGTTCGGTTGGAGATTACAGAAGCTTGATGTCTAAATCTCAGGAGAAACAAATTTTAGATCGCGCTTATAAAATACTAGAACCTGAGTGCTTGAAATTTTTAGGCCTGGTTTAAGAGGCTATCGGATATCGGACTAATCCAACAACATTAACTTATTAAAAAACACATCAAAATCATGGAATATTTGGCAATGTAACATACAGCTACAACATATTTCTATTCAATATTTGTTTCAAATTTGCAAGAGGTGTAAACAAGACACTCTTCTCTACTGAATATGTTTCGCAGTAGCAAAAAAAATTTATCTGCAATCGCACACTCCGACTTCTCTTCAGCTCGAATTTCGTAAAAATCATTCAATATTTCCAGCACAGAGACCGATTGATACCACAGAGCGCAAATTACAGTGACGCACAGAACCTGAAACTGATTGTGCCCACTAAAACCCTCGACTCAATCCGGTATTGGGCAACTTTGATAATAATTAAGAATATATAAACCATGGATTACATTTCGAATAGGGACCTGGGCAATTGCCTTGATCATCTTAAGGATATGATGGTATGGATTGGTTCTGACGGGCATTTATTACATGCCAATGCTTCAGCATTAACCTTTTACGGCTATAACCTTGAATCATTTACACAACTCACTGTCCACGACATTGATACCCATTTTCCCAGCACAAGTTGGCCCCAACATTGGGAAGCTTTAAAACGCAGTAAAACTTTAACTATAACGGTGCAACATCGCGAAAAGTCTGGCCTTTACTACCCCGTCGAGATAGTCGACAGTTACCAGAACATTGATGGTAATGAATTTTCCATCTGTGTCATACGCACAGTAGATCATCGAGAAGATCGGGCTCAGCGTGTACAGCTTATGGAATTCTCCGTCGATCAAATGATGGACTCTGCTTTGTGGATTGATAAAGATGCATCCATCATTTTCGCCAACGATGCGACCTGCCGCAATCTGGGTTACGCCCATGACGAACTGATCAATATGACTATCTATGATATTGATCCTGCTCAAACAAAGGAGAGCTGGCCCCAAAAATGGGAAGAACTTCGAAAAAATCAAACGATCACCTTTGAGGCTGAGCATCGTAGAAAAGATGGTCACATGATACCAGTCGAAGTCAATATCAATTTTGTTCAGATCTATGATCAGGAAATTAACTGCGCCTTTGTTCGGGATATAACTGAACGTAAGTTACACGAGGCCCAATTAATCCACCTTGCAACCCACGACGCCCTAACCGGGCTGCCCAATCGTAATCTCCTCACTGAAAGGGTCAATCATGCTATTTTGCATGCTAAACGGAATAATAATTATACCGCCGTCATGTTGCTTGATCTGGATAAGTTTAAATATGTGAACGACAACATCGGGCATGATGCGGGAGATGCAATGCTTAAAGAATTATCGGCCCGCATGAAATCCATTTTACGCGCTACAGACACAGTGGCTCGTCTTGGTGGTGATGAATTCGTAATCTTGCTTGATTCTATCAAACAGCCGAAGGATAGTGCATTGGTGGGTCAAAAGCTGATACAAGAAATTAGGAAGCCAATCGCCTTTGATGCTCAAGTCCTACAGCCGGGTGCAAGTGTAGGTATCGCTATCTTCCCTTTGGATGGTGAAGATGCATTCACTTTATTAAAAAGTGCCGATGTTGCGATGTATCAAGCCAAGCTGGAAGGTGGTAATGTATTTCAGTTCTACGAACGCGAAATGGGTGAACGCATTTCAAAACATCTTGCCGTGGTCACTGGCTTGCAGCAAGCCTTGAAAGAAAAACAGTTCGTATTGTATTACCAGCCGATTTTTGATTTTAAGACGAAACAGCTCGTGGGCGCGGAAGCGCTGTTGCGCTGGCAAGATCCAGCCCGAGGATTGATCCCACCCTTTGAGTTTATTCCGGTGGCGGAAGAATCAGGGCTTATTGTGCCTATGGGTACATGGGTAATTGAGGAGACCTGTCGCCAGAACAGCGAGTGGATGAAAAATGGTCTGAATATCGTGCCAATTTCGGCGAATTTATCAGCGTGTCAACTACGCACTAATGACATTATTGATATAGTTATAAAATCGCTAGCAAAAAATAATCTGCCTGCTAAATTTATTAGCCTGGAGCTCACCGAAAGCATGGTCATGGAGGATCCGGAAGCGGTTATTGATATCTTAAATCAGATTCGAAAACTGGGAGTGACTATTGCTATAGACGATTTTGGTACGGGTTACTCCAGTCTTAGCTATTTGCAACAGTTCCCTATTGACGTGATCAAAATTGACCGTGCCTTTGTTAAAGATATCAGTGGTGACGAAGAAGATGCGATTATTGCAAACGCTATTGTCTCTCTAGCGCATGGCTTGGGTTTCAATGTACTAGCCGAAGGTGTCGAGAACAGCACTCAAGATGACTATCTACGAGATCAGGGCTGTGATTTGGTGCAAGGTTTTTTTTATAGCAAACCTATCCCTGCTAAAGAATTTGAACAGATTTTACGTCAGCAGAAATAACAACAAATCTTAATCTTCTTTGTTCGAGAATTGAATACCAAAAAGAGGTATGTCGCATCATTCTACCCAGTTACAACAAAACACACTATTGAGAATCAATAATGAATACAAATCAATCAACACTCAGACAACTTGAAGCAATCATTCCCGATGCTGCAAGTACTGAGCTACTCCCGCGCTTTCGTCAGATAGAACACCACTTCAAAGCCGATGGTAGCGTGGTCACCGAGGCAGATCACGCTATGCAAAAGCAGTTGATGACAGAGTTACAAAAGCATTGGCCTACGATACCATTACTCGGCGAGGAGATGAGTGAAGCAGAACAGCAAGCATTGATGGAGAAAAGCCAACAGGGATTATGGGTGCTCGACCCACTTGATGGCACTAGCAATTTTGCCGCAGGCATCCCCTGTTTTACTGTCTCTCTTGCATTTATGCGAGATGGTGAAATACAGCTCGGTCTGATCTACGATCCAATACGACAAGAATGTTTCAGCGCCATCGCTGGAAAAGGCGCTTGGCTGAATGGGGAACGATTACAAGCTGCTGGGAGCGAATTACCATTGTCAAAATGCATTGCACAAATCGATTTCAAAAGACTGCCTCCAGAAATGGCCGCCAGTATCGCAAGCCATCCACCTTATAGCTCACAACGCAGCTTTGGCTCCGGCGCTTTGGATTGGTGTTGGCTGGCAGCAGGCAGAGTTCACCTCTACCTTCACGGCAAACAGAAATTGTGGGACTACAGTGCCGGGCAATTGATACTGCGTGAAGCAGGCGGGCAATGCTGCACTCTGGAGGGTGATGTTGTATTTCAGGGCAAGCTGGAATCACGTTCAGTGCTAGCAGCATTGCAATCAAAACATTTTGTGGAATGGCGAGAGTATGTTCTGAAAAAAAATAGAAGGCATTGAAACAAACAATACTATTTACGAATTAATTCGATTTATAGAATGGCTTGATCAATTATGATTTACTTGAAGTACCCGCTGCAAAGGCGCGAGAGTAATAACACATCGATAAAGAATAGTTTCATTATCAAGCATGCCGTAACAATGATAGGTTTCCAGTTCATCACTATTCACCTGCTTTTCAACTAACATAATTAATGCATCATTACTTTTCAGCCTTGAATTGATTTCCCGGTTAATACACATTTGTTGCGAAACATAAACCATAGGATTTTTTAAAAAATCGTGCCCCATATAAGTTGCGTGTTCCAAAAGCGCGCAGGAAATTAGTGCCAAAGTAAAACTTTCAGGAAAACTAACCTTTCCTGCAAGTTCATCAAAATAAATCGATTGCTCTACCAAAGATCCAACCAGAAAATTTTTTCCGTTTGAGGTATTTAAAAACTTCCTTTTTAAAAAGTAATTGGTTCCTTCAACAAAGGTGCGATCTGTCACTTTCTTTAAATCTGGGAAATCGTGAAACGTTGCGGATTCAAGAATCAATGGTTTTTGAGCTTCACGTTTATATCCAATCATTGCCAAGCCGTTTTTATTTTTGATCAGAAAACGATTGCTCAACACCTTGTTTTCATTTTCTTTAAACTTACTCTTTTTTATTTCAAAATCAAATGGGTCATCTGCTTTAAGAACACTAGCAAAACTTAACTGATAGTAACTCTGCACTAGATCCTCACGCTCAATAAGCGATTGTTCATCATTGTCTTGCCGATAGCTCATTAAACGGTCTGCTACAAAAGCCATCTGCTGAAAACCTAATACGATTGGTCCACCAAAAGGATTACCGGATATTTGTTTCCATCGGTGTTTATCATGAAATGGATTAAAGTCGTCAGTGGAATTTCTCGCGACATCAATATGTGTGAGAGAAAACCGATAATTATATGTATTTGTCATTATCTGAAATGGTAAAATTGATTAAATACAAACAAGTACAGCAACCATCAAGCCGAATTAGCCATAAAATGAAAATAGAAAAGGCTCATAACTTTTTGATAACTATAGTAGAAAGAATAACAGTTTACAATAAAACGCATAATTAAGTAGATGGCTTTTCTCGGCAAGTCGCATAAGACACTTTATCAGGAGTAATTCTGAAGCAAGGGAGTAACCTTACATGAAAGCGGTATTAGTGAAATTATTTGCCTTGTTTATTGCTTTAATGACATTTGAGCAGACCAATGCCGGAGAAATTAAAGCTCGTGCTCGTGAACACGTTGACTTTCACAATATCGTTTTTAAAGATGGTAGCGATGCGGCTTATAGTGGATTGAGCAATACTATCAATATATGGTGGGAAAAGCCTCGCATTTACTCTATAGGGCTGGCGTTTAATCCTATACTTGGCTCTGCTGAGGCCGATGGTGAGACTGATCCGAGACTCAGTGGAAAACTCAAACTGATAACACTAGGTGTAGAAGGAAAGTACTATCATCATTACATTTCCCATAATTTGTTCACACGCCTTGGCTTAGGCTCCACACGCTTGGATACTACGGGTAAAATTGGTAATATTGATGGCTTCCATAGCTACATAGGTACAGGATGGGAATTTGATATCAAAGGTGTTGGCATTGCTTTGGAAATGGCTTATCGACAATCACGATTAGCACAAGGTATCATTGTGAATAGTATTACACCGTCAATTGGCGTCCATTTTTATCATTAATTTCTCTCTGATTTTTACGATAAAGTATCAAATTACTGTAGCAGCTACAACCCCCAGCTTTTGGCGAAAACTACCTGACAATAACATCCTACTATCCTATCTGGCCATAGGATAAAGCCAAAAAAATCACACCGAGAGATAAACACAGAGGAGAATAATAATGCGTATCATATTTTGAAAATTCTGTTGTGTTAATTTTTTTAAAAAAACCTAGAACCTTGAAATCTCCTATTGCACGCACAATAAAAATTCCTGACAGAGCCCAGCCAGCATAAATAATCAGGCTTCCCTGTGGAAGAGATGTAAGGTCATAAAAGCCAAGCATGAAGACAACAGCTCCGCAACCAAACAAAACGATAGCAACTATTAAGGTAATAGTTACACCGGGAGTCATTGTTGGTTTCCCATCAATAACTGGAATTACCTTATTCACACCAATTTTTCCGCCGAATGCCCAGTAGACGTGCAGCAAACCAAGAAATACAAATAAAAGCATTACTATCAGTACAACAATACTCATTATCATCTCCTAAGGATTAATAAGTGAAGTTTGGATCATCACTATTTCATATAATTAGTGCATTAACTCTAATTTATATCTAGAGTAACCCTATGTCAAGAAAAAGAGTAAGTGAAGGGCCGATGAAGAATTCTACCTCTCTCATTTTCCTAGCATCGTATTGAAGTGTTAGGGTTTCACGCAGGAAATAGTAAACATTAGTCAATCAGATCACTAATTAATATAATAGGATTGTTAACAATAAAAAACTCTCGACATGCAGAAATAGAAAGTATAATGAGTCGATAGGGAATTACCGACTCAATGTTAATTAATTGAATTTACTAATTTCTTAGTTTCGAAAAAACATAGCCACTATCCTTCTGCGGAGAATGACAAACAAAACATGAGCCGCCTCCATCTTTAGTTAATCTCTCGGTTTTACTATTGGCTGCAAAACCTTCAAAACCCCACCCTCCAGTTTAGGCGTATTTTTTCACATCTTTATGCATGACCCCAACCAGCTTGCGCTCACCTTCCTGAATTGTGTTATCTTTTTCCATAGTGTTGATAAGATCGAATGCCAATACGGAACCATCAGAATAAATTCCATTTTTTAATCCCTGAATCGCCTTGTCATTACCATAAATGTGATGAATACCTTGGAATGGATTTGCCAAAGGATGCCCAGGCTTAATGACCATTGATTTAACATGAGTCCAGTTACGATAGTCATTTGGATATGGAACCTTATCTCCATCTGCTTGACACACAGATGAAAACACCAAGATTAAACTTCCTGTAATAGTTGCTAATTTAGACTTCATTATTCTACCCCTCTACAATAATTAAATCGGTGAAGGACAACCTTCCATTTGCAAGATCGCATACCCTTGCATTGAAACTACATTTAAAGTTTCAGGGTTTGCCGCTGTACTATGACAAAAATGACATTTATCCAGGTGCATGTTATCCACCTGAGCTCCGATGCTTTCAAGCCATATGATCGCGACCCTTCGCGCGTCCTGTTCGATGCCACCGCTGGGCAGGAGCACATCGAAATGCATTTGCTCGCCACTGCTTTGGGTAACATAGGTATCAAACACATCTAGCTTCATATCAATACTCCTCAAGTTACACATCGGAAAAACTCCGATGAATTTGTTCTTACCCTGACGTTTCAAATTAATCGGGTAAAAAGTCATTTTATTGCTTTATTTACTGCCTCTAAGGCCTTTTTCCACGAATATTATTGAAATGTTAGGGATTACTTCAGCTCACTGATCTCAGCACCAAAATTGATATGAAAAACAGCATCATCCAATAGTAAAGCGGGAACGGATTTAACGCCTGCTTGCTCCGCTTCATCAATTCGAAAAATATCTTCACCTAAATGCACAATTTCAATATCAAAGCGTTTCTGATCCAATGCTTCTAGCTCTGACTGTTCTGCGCTGATGCAAACTGGGCAGCCTGCGTGGTAAAAAATAGCTTTACTCATAATCGTCATCCTTAAATTTTTGTATCGACTCGATACTTTATAAATTGTAAGCAAAGATTTAGGCCTTGTCAAGAAGGTATTGATCCGATACCATATATACATGAAAACGAAGCTAATATATGACTACATTGAACGGCTCAGTAACCTAATGCGAAATGAAACACGACGCGAAGGGGCTGAGTATGGTTTGCAACCCGTGCAATTAGAGGCATTACATTATCTGTCTATTTGTAACCGATATTCAGATACGCCCATGGGAGTTACTGAATATTTGGGCCAAACAAAGGGCACTGTATCCCAAAGTTTGAAAGTGCTCGAAAAAAAAGGTTTTTTAACCAAGCATACTGACAATCACGACAAGCGGATAACTCATTTAAAAGTATCCAGTACTGGAAAGAAACTATTGAAAAAAACAATCCCAACACCAATTTTCAGCCAGGCTTGTGAACATTTGAATGAACCGACTCAAACACAAACTATTTCTGTTCTTAAAGATTTACTTCAGGCGATACAGTGCGCTAACGGAATGAAGTCTTTCGGAGTTTGTGGTACTTGTCGTTACAATCAGAAGAATAAAGATGGCAGCTTTTCTTGCGGTCTTACTAAAGAATCATTATCTCAAAATGATGTGTTGCTAATTTGTCGGGAGCATGAAAATGTTCTTTAAAGAACGAGTTGCTGTTCTTCAACATATTCATTTTGAAGAAGCAGCAGCAATCACAAAATGGATGGATAACGCCTGCTCTACCCTGGTTAACCAGAAATTCGATACAACTGTCTTTCTGCTTTTTCTTTTAAACTCTTCTGGTTAAGCACATCTATTTTACCGCTAAAGATACCAATCACACCTTCACGCCTAAGTTCACCCAACAAACGAGCAACGACAGGCCTCACAGTTCCAATCATATGCGCTAACTCTTCCTGCGAAAGATCATGAATAATTTTCAGCGTGTAGTTCGAATGATTCAAATAACGTAACAATAAAGAGCTAAGACGCGTCATAGTATTATCAAACGCTAATTCACTAGCCAAGTCACTTAATCGCTCAAATTGCTTATTTTCAATCTCTGCCATTGCCTTTTGAAGTGATTGATGTTGCCCCGTCCACTCTGCCCATTTATCAAGTGATGTGGACAACACTTCAACATCATCCATCGCTGAAATCTGTAAATCATTACGTCCATTATCAATCACATTCAGGCCATTAATTGCCTCGCCAGGGCCAAGTAAAAACAGGATCAGCTCCCTACCGCTAGCCACGTGATATCGACTGACTTTAACTCGACCTTTGAGTAATATATAAAATCTATGTTTCAACTGTTGAGATTCTAACTGATAGCCGCGAGGCCAACGATCACTACGCATAACGGAAAGCATGTTTTTCATTGATTGTGGATCAATCCCTGAAAACAACGGTGATGTCGACATAATTTTATAATCAAATAGTGGCTGCATTGCGACGCAATGATTTTTTTGTAATTTTACCTGAAACGAATCGTGCAACTGTTCTTTCATATGTCTAACCCCCTAAAAATTAGCGGCCAACCCGCTCTCTCATTCGCTATTGGCCCGATTAGCAAATATTAAAATTAATAATCTAGATGTTCTGAAAAGACTGAACAACTTCAAAAACTTATCGTGAATCTGCACAACCTGGTTTTTATTTAACCATTTAGTCGGCAACCATGAATTAATTAACACTCCCCTCCACTACTTTTTGCAATTGTGATCAAAAAACCCTTTTCCAAATCGTTAATCAAGCTCATCACTACCACAAGCATCAAGAAGAAGTACTTCGTTAGCAATTCACGCTGCTCTCCCTGTATTGATGTTTATAAGTATATGTATATACAAAAAGGTTTTCATTTCGTAATTATACGTATTCGGGGATAATAGAAATTCTCGGAAGGGAAACAACAGAATACATTTATTCTAAGTGAGTTTCGGTTATCGTGAATGCAGGGATGTATTTACAATGCATTTTGAACAGCCAAACACAATACAAAGGTTACAAATGACTAAACAGGCAACCGTACATATTGTTGATGATGATGAAGCGATGCGAAAATCGTTGAAGCTCTTAATGAAGTCGATAGACCTACATGCTGAAACTTACCATTCCGCAGAAGATTTTTTGGAAAACTTTCAGGCTTCGACGCCCTCTTGTGTTTTGATGGATGTAAGAATGCCTGGCATGCAAGGTCTGGATTTATTAGCCCTTTTGCCAATAAAAAATATCAATGTGCCTGTCGTAATAATGACCGGCCATGGCGACATACCATCGGCAGTAAAAGCCATAAAAGCAGGCGCCGTTGACTTTGTCGAAAAGCCTTTTGATCAAGAAGCACTAACCAACACTATTAAAAAATGTATTCAAACCAGTACAGTTCGAAGCAAATCAGATACACAACAAATTTATAGTGAAAAACTTGCTTTGTTGAGCCGCAGAGAAACCGAAGTTCTTGATAGACTGGTTAAGGGAAAAATTAATAAAGTCATTGCAGCTGATCTTAATATTAGCGTTCGAACGGTAGAAGCTCATCGCGCGAATATAATGACAAAATTCGACGCCAATTCTTTATCTGACTTGGTAAAAATCAGTATATATTCACAGATTTATAAAGCCTAAGGGCTTGTTGGACTTAGGTGTTAAGTCTCAACCGTTATTGACATATCAATCATTTTTTACATTTGCTATAATTTCTCTTCAAATTAACACACAAAACAATCCTATAACAACATAGCTAGATTCCCTCATGCGATTTTTAAAAAGAACATTCAAATTTCTTGTATTACTATTTATCCTAATTATTGTTGCGCTGCCTTATGCCGTAAAATATGGCGCGATTCATTACCTGGAAACAGAACAAAATATTACGACAAATATTTATGATATCAGCATCAATTTATTTACCGGTAAGATAAGCATCGAAGGTCTTCATCTTTATGGCGAGCAAGTAGGTGCGCTGCATTTAGGTGAATTTATGGTTGATATGAGTTTAACTGAAATATTCAAAAAGAATATTTTAGTAGAATCTATCCTCATAACAGATTTCACGAGCAATGTCTCTGAACTGGAGAATGCATGGAATGTTGGCGGGATAACTATTCCCCTTGGTGCCGAACAAGAAAAAGAGCCCGAGAAAGAACAAGAGGCATCCAAAGCATTCGACTGGGGTTATGGCGTACAATCAATATCATTTTTAAATGTTAATGTAGACGTTTCCAGCCAATACACTGATAGTAGTTTTTCTATCATTAAGCTTGAGGTGGATAATGTATTATCCTGGCACCCTGGCAGAACCTCACTGTTAGCGCTGGATATGAATATCAATGGTGATACTTTTCATATCATTGGCGATGCTTCCCCTTTTGTTGATGAGCCATTAATCAAAACCAGAGTGAAAATTAATGACATACAATTAAGACCATTTTTAAAATCCGTAAAAGATTTACCTTTTAATGAAGTAAACGTGGCTTTATTTTCTGATTTTGAATTAGAAATAGCTTCAAGAGCCGATCGCATACAACTTGGCATCAATGGCGATTATGGCTTGAGAGATATTTATTTAAGTGATGATGCACGTGAGATTAAGCTGGGTAAATTAATGTGGAATGGAGAGCAAACCGTTACCTTACCTAAAAAAGGGGCCAAAATGATTAGTCTTGATGGGTCCGTTTTCCTGAAGAATATAGATATAATAGATTCAATCAATAATGCTCGAGTTCTACAAAACGAAGTCGCCTTAGTCGGTACCTATGATATAAAACTTGATGAAGAATCTGAAAAGCCCGGTGTAGCTGCCAGTGCAGCACTGACTATCGGTGAATTAAATATAGATACGTTGGACGATAAAATCAAGCTAGCAGCATTCGACAACTGGGTAATCAATACAATAAAAGTTAATAGTATTGATGATGTCGTTATCAATACTTCTGAGATAAACAACCTGGTTGTTCTAAAAGATATTGGCAATAAAAAATTACCCGCAGTCGCTGGACTCGAAAAATTTATTATCAATGACATTAAGTATCAACCGAATATGGTTGAAATTGAAAAAATAGAGCTTCGCCACTTAAACGCCGATGTCAGGCTGGATAAACAAGGAAACATCCCCGCTTTATCAACTGCTTATCCTAAAAAACCTGAACCTGAATCCAATGCAAATGATAAGCTCGAAGCAAAGACTGTCACACAAGAAGCACCTACGACAGAGTCAGAACCAGAAAAAGAGAAAATTGCGCTAGTAGTCAATAAAATCCTCATAAACTCCAACAGCAATATCCGTTTTATTGATAACTCGGTGACACCGGTATTTGATACCAAATTACACGATTTAACATTATCAATTACCGACATCAATTCCAGCAAACCTGATAAACCTGCCCATATCGATTTTAAAGCAAACATCGATGAGTATGGTAAATTTTCCCTTAAAGGTAATGCTCATCCTTTTACCGAAAAAGTTAATGCCAAGCTTGTTGCTGATTTAGACTCCTTAGAGCTCGTACCTTTATCATCGTATGCTGGCAAGTTTGCTGGAATTAACATCAAGCGCGGAACTTTGGACCTCGATGCAGACATCAATGCAAAAGACGATATATTAGATGTAAAAAACATTTTCCACATGAATCAACTTAATGTTGAATCTGATGAGAGCGAAGTCGCTGACAATATTTTTAAAGACATGCCCATGCCACTAGACTTAACATTAGATGTGCTGCGGGATAAAAACAATATTATTACATTAGAAATTCCCGTCACTGGCAATATCAATGATCCTGATTTTAGTTTGCAAGATGTGTACAACACTGCCATGGTCAAAGCTATGAAGTATGCGGCTACACATTATTTAATGCAGGCTGTTCAGCCTTTAGGCTTAATTCTCACAGCAGGAGAACTGATTGGCAAAGCCACTGCACCAAAATTTGACCCATTAATATTCAAAGAAGGCTCTAGTGAGATTTCCGATACCAATAAGAAACACATTAAAAATCTCGCAAAAATCTTGCAGGAAAAAGACAAACTAAGGTTCACCATTTGTGGTACAGCAACCGAATCAGATTGGAAGGCTATTCAGGCTAGTAAAACTGAAACTAATGCTGAAAAAACCGCAGATACAAAAGAAGTTGACACAGAAAAAACTGCGAAAACAGAGCCTGGCAAAGATACAAAAGTAGAGAATAATCGCACTCAGATCTTATTAAAACTGGCAAATGAACGTACGAAACTAGTTAAAAAAGAATTTGTAGATACTCATAAAATTGACCCGAAACGTTTATTTTCCTGTAATGGTAAAATTACCAAAGACAAAGAAGATAAGATTGCTTCGCCAGCCGTTGAGATTACGTTGTAAATACCAACTCCAACGTTTCAAAATATACTCGTATCAATTCGTAGCCCGGATGTAGCGCAGCGGAATCCGGGAGGTTAGTCTATTATCCTCCCGGATATTGTTTCGCCCATAAGGAAGTGCCCTTAAGGTATATTCGTGGATCAACTGCTTTTTCTAGGTTTAACTTCGCTTTCCATTTTTCGCTCCTTTTCTACCGACACCCAATCAAAGTCGCTAAAAATACTAAAATTTGTAACACACAGCTACAGCACTATTATTATATTCACCCTATATCAAATCTAGAAAATAGAGTTGTAACCATCTACTTTAAAATATCGGTAAAAATCGACAAAATTTGGAGATAACATCCTCTTTTTAGTTGCGATCCACTTCAGGTTCTTCCGTTTTTCTCCGTTAAAGTCCACATGAAAATATCAATAGTACCCATTAAATATAAATGGCTTTAATATCAGCAAAACACACAGATAGCTTCTGGATACATGATGCAAAATTATCCATTGCAATGGATAGATGATTGAACAAGGTAATGACTCAGCCCAAAGGTTATTTTAGAAAAAAATGAGCCGATTAATATCCCTAGCTCCATTTAGCTACCGACAAAAGTTTGCAGCCGGCTTACAAGCAGCCCTTATATTAATAGCATTACTATATGGCATAAGCTTCAGTAACCTAGCCGTCGCAGCAAAATGCTTGTATGTATCCTCCTATCATTCGGGTTATGAATGGAATGACGGTATAGAAAAAGGCATTGACAAAGGTTTGGACAATCAATGTACGATTGACAAATTCTATATGGATACCAAACGAAATCCAGATGTGGAATTCGCAAAAAAAATGGCATTGGCAGCAAAAAAACATATTGAAGAAACCAAACCAGATGTTGTTATCGCCTGTGACGATAATGCATCCAGATATTTGGTTATGCCTTATTTTAAAGACGCAGACCTACCTATCGTTTTTTGCGGACTAAACTGGACGGTATCCGAATATAAATACCCCTATACAAACACAACAGGCATGGTTGAAGTGGTACCAATCCGCCCTCTGTTGGATGTAGTAAAGAATGTTGTTAAATCTATTAAAAATGGCGTTTATTTATCCCCGGATGTGCATACTGAGCATAAAGATTTTTTACGCTATAAAAAAATATATGCTGAGCACAATATCTCGCTAGAAGGCGTGTTTGTATCAAAACTCGCCGACTGGAAAAAAGCTTATCTTGACGCTCAAAAATCGGATCTTATTGTTTTAGGAAATAACGCGGGCATTAATGACTGGAACATTGAAGAAGTGACCAGGTATGCAGAGCAACATGCAACCACTTTTTCAGTCACGAACTATGATTGGATGATGCCATATACCATGTTTGCAATGACAAAAATCCCGGAAGAGCAAGGTGAATGGGCTGCTGAAATCGCAATAAGTATTCTTAATGGTCAACGCCCGGCAGATATTCCAATTGTGGTTAATCGAAAATGGAATATCTTTGCGAACCCCAATCTACTTAAAAGTGCAAATATAAAACTTTCACCACATCTATTACAGAATGCTACAAAAGTTGGAAACTAGCATTGCTTCAAAAACTGTCACAAATATTCTTTAACATCCAATTTTTATCGCTGATCTCTGGCATAATTATTACCATGTCGCTTGTGACATTTTCACTGAATGACAGCATAGATTCTGCAAAACAAAATTTTATTGAAAACACTCACCGCATACATGATTCAATATTACAACGAATTAATGCTTCCGATGAAATAATAAATAGCTTGTCTGCACTATTTAACACCATTACCTATGTAGATGCTGACCAATTCCGCCTATTTGCTGAAGACTCTTTAAGCCGACATCCCTATGTACAATCCGTTGCCTATATGCCTCTTATCTCTGCTAATTATCGAAAGGAGTTTGAGGAAGAGATGCATGAAAATGGCTATGTTACTTTTTCAATTAAAGAGCAAGTAAACAACCGTTATACAGTTGCAGAAAATCGATCAATATATTTTCCAAGTCTATTTCTTGAACCTTTAAACGCCACTACTGCGCGACAACTCGGGTTTGATGTTCTCTCGGATAGTCAATTCGAAGATGCGATTCTCTATGCCATTGACTCAGCAGATGCTGTCGCCTCAATAGCTAATCTGGCTGAGAACCGTGACGGCAACTACATAATATTTAAAGCACTTTATACAGGTAAAGCCATACCAAATAAAATAATCGAGCGTCGGCAGATGGTTAATGGTCTTATTTCTATTCATATGGATATGAATAGTATTGTAAATGAACTAGACAATCCTGGTAAACTCGATATAGCTGTTGAACTCATTCCCGGCACCATTTCCAATAATAGTTCGATGTACAGATTAGTGAACCAAAGAGCTTCAGAACAGAGCAATACATCATCATACATAAATGAAACATTCAATAAAACCCTGGAAATCCACCTAAAGGGCTACGATCTAACACTTAAGACCAATAAGACATTCAACTGGCAGGATATGAATCATAGTTCAATTGCCTCTTCATTTATCATAGGTATCACTCTAACATTACTACTAATGCTCATTGCCCGTCGCACCCAAGGTGCTGCAACTGAAAAGCTTCTACGCTATAGTGAATTGCGCTTGCGTAAGTGGAACAGTGCGATAACCAAACTGGCAAAAAGCAAATTGCTCTCTAATGAAAATCTACTTCCTTCAATCCAGGAAATATTAAAAACTGCTGCGGACAATATGAATGTATCACGCACAAGTGTTTGGCTTTATTCAGACGATAAATCTAGTATGCAGTGTATTGACCTTTATGAAGCAGCCTTGGATCAACATTCCGAAGGATTAATCCTTAATGCAACGGATTATCCAACGTACTTCACCGCACTTGAAGAGGGACGAGTTATTAATGCCGCTGACGCTTTTATGCATCCTGAAATCAACGACATTAAAAATAATTATCTCATTCCTAACGATATAAAATCACTGTTGAATTCACCTATCCGAATAGAAGGTGAAATGGTTGGCATACTATGCTTTGAAAATACAAAAATCATGCGCAACTGGGCTCCAGACGAGCAAAATTTTTCAGCATCGATGGCCGATATGGTGGCCATGGCGATTCAAGTCTCCAAACGTAAAAAAATAGAACATGAACTTCGCGAGGCTCATGACAAAGCACTCGTTGCCGAGCAAACCATGTCTAATTTCCTAGCAAATATGAGCCATGAAATTCGCACACCATTAACAGCCATCATCGGTTTTTCGGAATCTTTGCTCGACAGAAAAATAACGAAAAGTGATCGCCTCGATGCGACGAATACAATTATTAGGAGTGGCAAGCATTTACTGAGAATCATCAACGACATCCTCGATATATCAAAAATTGAAGCAAACAAACTTAGTATTGAGAACTTACAAGTCTCACCTTTTGAGTTATTGTCCGATGTTGAAGCTCTGGCACGATTACAAGCCGAAAGCAAAGGAATAGCATTTGAGCTGCAGTTTGAATATCCGCTCCCAAGTCAAATTATTACAGATCCCGTTCGTTTGAAACAGATTCTGATTAATCTATGTAATAATTCAATCAAATTTACAGACAACGGAAAAGTCATTGTTCATACGAGCTGTGATAGCGAGTTGCAGCAAATGAAATTTGAAGTCATAGACTCGGGCATTGGACTTACCCTGGAGCAAAAAGGGAAATTATTCCAACCTTTTTCACAAGCGGATAATTCAACAACTCGAAAATACGGAGGAACTGGCCTGGGATTGTATCTCACAAAACAACTTTCAGAAATGTTAGGCGGCACAATTACCGTTGAAAGTGAATATGGCAAAGGAAGCAATTTTACAACAACAATCTCTACCGGGGTTTTGGCAGCAGATAATTTTGTCAATGAAAAACCAAAACCCGTTAGCTTGGAAAATCTGCCAGCCCCCCCTGAAATCTCAGTTTCAGGCCATATACTGTTAGCAGAGGATAATATTGACAACCAGAAATTAGTCTCTATATATTTGAAAAAAATGGGGGCTACTGTAACTATAGCAGAGAACGGGCAACAAGCGATGGATCTTGCACTATCCAAACATTACGATTTAGTCTTGATGGATATGCAAATGCCAGTGTTAGATGGTTTGAAAGCTACAGAGATATTATGTAAAAAAGGATACACCACACCTATCATTGCTTTAACCGCAAACACTCAGAAAGAAGACAAGGACAAATGCTATAAAGCGGGCTGTAGTGATTTTCTCAACAAACCCATCATTCAAAAACAGTTCAATTCCATAATTCAAAAATATCTTAAACCCGGTGAGGAGCTAGCTACTTCATTGGAGCCGATTAAGTCAACATTACTAAATCAACAGCCTGATCTGGAAGAACTTGTTGCAAGATTCACCTGTGAGCTCCCAAACTCTCTTAGCAATCTGCGGCAGGCATATGATGAAAAAGACTGGGAGTCACTAAATGCTCAGGTACACAGCTTAAAAGGAACTGGTGGGAATTTTGGCTATCCGGAAATTACAGAGCTAACGAATAAAATCGAGTCAGAAGCCGCCTTGCATAACTCTATAGAAATTGAGAAACTATTGGACGAGCTGGATATAGTTGCGGAGAGAATGGCTATGTCATTTTCAAAAAAGACTGCTTAGTCGCTCAATTACAATGGGCTTCTCATTAAAACCCACATCAACAAACTTGTTAGCAATTTCTATAATCCTAGAAAAATCAGTTAGACGTGGAAATAGAACGTAGGATATTGTTTTGAATAGCGTAGTGAAAAAAGTTGTCTTCACCTGGTTGGTGAAGCTAGATTTTTTCATATAGCTAGGCGAAACAAGAGGCTGCGTTGTATTCCATGGATCAACTGCTTTTTCTAGGATAATGTATCTCGATATGAATAGAGCAAACGGGTAGGATTCTCATCTATAATAAATGAGTAACCATGACTTGATTACCACAACCCAAGTATTCCAGGCTATCGAAACTGAGTGCCTTTGCCATCGCAATACCGCGACCATGGCTATCAAAAGCACGTTCGGCTTTCATTTCCAAGTATTGTTCCCAATCAAACCCCTTACCTTGGTCCTCTATTAAAAGTGTCAGCTTGTTATCCAAGCGCTCAAATTTGAGGGTTGCTCGTTTGCCCTTGTTCTCTGGCAAATTTAATCTACGCTCTACTTCATGCTCCCATCTACACTTCTCAATCAACTCACTCTTTTCGTCATAACTAATACCGAGATTACCGTGCTCTACAGCATTTATCAGTAACTCCAATAATCCTAATGCAATATCGTCTGAATTATTGGTTACACTCGATAATAATGTAGCAATGTTCTTAGCTTCATCAATAGTATGAAAGGAGAATTCGCCACGATCTAATTGGCTTATGGCTCCCTTTTTGCGAATGACTTCTTCTTCTATAAAGCGACGGCCTTGGTAGTCACGAACAGCAGCATTAACAATAACCAACAGATGAGTTTTTTGAAGAGGTTTGGTTAGGTAGTAATAAATGCCTGCTTCTAAACCCTCCAAAACCTCACTGCTCTTGGTTTTACCGGTTTGCATTATTACCGGTAGTTTAGACATTGAAGGATGGGATTTAATGCGTTTGAGCACTTCCATTCCATTCATTTCAGGCATCATACGATCAAGTAACACTGCATCAAACCTATCGTATGACTGCTCAAGCATGGACCAACCCTCCAATCCATTATTAGCACAAATAACTTCATAACCTTCGTCTTTAAGGAAACTCTTGAGGAGTTCTAGGTTAAGCGGCTCATCATCCACTACTAATAATGTTGGTTTTCCTTTAACCACTGTATTGTCTCTGGCTGTCTATCACGTTACTAGAACGGCATTGCGCTTAATAAACTTAAAAGATAGGTTATCTACGTAATGGGGAAAGTGGCGAAGATCAAGGGGACGATATTTAAATTGTTGACAGGTCAATTCATGAAATTGAGTATTTTAGAGGAATAGTGCATGGCCTGCGCTATTGCATTTATGTAACTTCGGGGGTAATAATTCAATTATGCAGGCCATGCACCTTTTCTGATATCACGCATTAAAAACGGCAAGCCAGAATAACTGCTTTTCCTCAATTATTTCGAATCTATTCCAACGTTTTATACAAGAGACTGCACATACCCCATGGATCAACTGCTTGTTCTAGGTTTAACTTCATTTTCCATTTTACGCTCCTTTTCTACCGACACCCAACCAAAGTCGCTAAAAATACTGAACATCGCTGGAACGACAAGTAACACCAAAATTGTTGAAGCCAACAAACCAAATACAATACTCGTCGCCAATGGTATCAACACTTGTGCTTGTAAACTTTTCTCCAATAACAACGGCATGAGTCCAGCAATTGTGGTAACTGATGTTAACAAAATTGCGCGAAAACGTTCTCGGCTTGCAAGCTTTGCTGCTTCTGGAATTAGATGCCCTTCGCGTACTCGCAGTTTTAAAAACTCCACTAACAATATTGAGTCATTAACGACAATACCTGCCAATGAAACAGCCCCCATCATGCTTGGCATTGATAAATCCAACCCCATGACAACATGCCCCCATACGACACCAATCATCGCCAGGGGAATCGCTATCATCACAGCAAAGGGTTCCAAATAGCTACGAAACTGAAAACTCAACAAAATGTAAATTACCACAATACCAATTAAAAACCCTCGCATCATAGAAGCACCAGTTTCAGAAGACTCGGCGGCTTGCCCCTCAGTGATAACATCGACGTTCGGATATTTTTGTTGCAACTCTGGAATATAGTTTGTTTGTGTATCGTTAATGACTTGTTGAGCATTAGCATAACGTGTATCAACATCACCCGAAACAGTTACAGTACGTTGCCCGTCAATGCGGGTAATTTTGGAATAACCTCGCTCAACATCAACGTAGGTTATCGCTGACAGTGGTATTTGATCACCGGCAGGCGTCATAATTCGATAGGCTAAAAGATCTTCCAGGCTATTTTTGTCAATATCCTGGATTGACACATTGATTTCATACGACTCTACGCCTACTTGCACTTCATCTGCAACAGAACCAAAAAAACCGGCACGCAATTGAGTTGCAATGGTTGCGGCATCTACACCAATAGCCATACTGCCATCACGCAGGCGTAGGCGAATTTCTTCTTTACCGGGACGAAGATCATCATCAAGGTCAACAACACCACGATAGTGTTGCATCCATTTTTGCAAATCGATAGAGGCTGCCTTCAGTTCTTTTAAGTCAGCGCCACGCAAGCGTATATCAATCGCTCGGCCGGCTGGCCCCAGTGTCGGCTCTTTAAAACTCAAACTGATGACATCAGGAATGTTACCAGTTGCATCCCGCCATGCTTGTAAAAAATCATCCAGATTACCGCTACGCTCTTCAGCTGTTAACAAATCTGCAGTCACTGTTGCAACGTGCGAACCTGTTTCATTTGCATCTTGATTCAGGTTATATCGTATTGAAATTTTTTCAATAAGAGATTTTCCCTCAGGTTGAAACGGGGTGAAATTTGTATCAACCTCTTCCAGTGCTACTGTGAGCTTATCAACCACCGCTTCAGTGCGCCAAAGTGGTGTACCTTGTGGTAACAAAATCCGCGCTTCTATAGTATCTCCCTCAATTTCAGGGAAAGCTAAAAATTTCAGGTGGCCACCGGCCAGCATACCAATCGTCCCAAGAAAAATGGCAACAACCAACCCAATAAACAAATAGCGCCAGTGGATTACTCCATCGATTAAACGGCCTAACATTTGATGACGAAGCCACTCAACACCGGCATCAAATTTCTCCCGAAACTGGCTGGTTTTGTCCTTTTCGTGGTGAGCTAATGCATGTCCTAAATGGCTGGGTAAAATCCAAAATGCCTCGATCAGACTTACAGCTAAAACAGAAATTAGCACCACGGGCAATACTTTTAACACCGCACCTATATCGCCACTTAAAAACGCCAACGGAAAAAAGATAGCGGTAGTGGTCAGGAATGAAGATATGACGCCCGGCATAACTTGTCGTGTACCATCCACCGCCGCTTGTAGTGCCGACTTGCCTTTGCGTAGGTGAGTTGCAATATTTTCAGCGATTACAATTGCATCATCCATCAACAAGCCGAGACCAATCAACAATGCCACCATGGTAATCATGTTGATCGACATACCTAACAAAGACATAATAAACATGCCGCCAAGAAACGAGACCGGCAAACCCATCGCAACCCAAAAGGCAAAACGCAATCGAAAAAATAGCCACATCACCAGGAACACCAGAACCAGCCCCTGCAAGCCATTTTTCAATAACATCTGCAAGCGATCCTGTACAATAGTCGACATATCCTGAGTTAAAGTAAAATTTACATCCGGCGGTGCCTGTTGTTGCTCACGGGCAACGAAGTCTTTAACCTGGGCAACAACATCTAGTGTATCTTCTTCCTTGGTTTTGGTGATTTGTAATATAGCGGCACGTTCTCCATTGAAAAACGTTTTTTCCTCGTCCATTTCAAAGCGATCGGATATGGTAGCAATGTCACCCAATCTTACCTCTCCACCACTTTCACCAGCGGCAACAACTATCAACTCTTCTAATTGCTGAGCCGTACGCCTTTGATCAGTAAAACGAATTAAGAATTCTTTATTCGCTGTTGTTATATCCCCAGCTGGCAGATCAACACTTTGACGCTGTATAGCACTGGCCAAATCATTCACACTTAATCCATGTCTTAACAACGAGCTTATGGATACTTTGACTTGCAGTTGGTGTTGTGAAAAGCCAGTAATCGTCACTTGCGATACTTTCGGTAACTCTTTTATGCGGCTTTTTAATTGTTCCGCATAAGCTTTCAAATCACTCACCGACATGGGGCCAGTTACCGCGATCGAAACGACCTGATCCATTCTGCCTAATTGACGAATAATGGGGGTCTCTACTTCCTCAGGAAATTCACTGATCGCATCCACTTCAGTTTTTACATCATCCAGAAATCGTGAAAAATCTGCTTTTTCTGTCATTCTGGCCACCGCAATGGCAATATTTTCCAAAGCCTGGCAGCGAACTTCTTCCACACCACTAATGCCGTCAACCGCGTCTTCTAAACGTAAACAAACAGCTTGTTCAACATCTTCCGCACTGGCACCGGGATAAACTGCTCTTATCTCAATTTCTTTTGCTGAAAAATCCGGAAATGTTTCCCGTTTTAATGAGGAAGCACCAACGAATCCAATAACGATCAAAAACAACATTAATAAGTTAGCAGCGGTGGGATGATTGGCAAAGTAGCGAATCATAAGGGCGACCTTTTATCGAGTGGATTAGCTGCTTGTTTAAGCAACGCTAATGCTTCCTCATCGATCATGGGCAACAAAAGCATGCCTTTAATGGCGGGAATTAATTGAGAAATAACAATTTTATCCCCTGGGATTAGGCCACTTTCAATAACGGTGTAATCACTGTTCTTAATTCCCGCGCTCACCTTACGAAATTCCATACGATTTTCGGAATTCACCAAATAGACCTTATCCTCATGCAATGCATCACCAGGCACAACCAATTTTCCCGGCCTTGGTTTACCGGAAATTTTGACATCCACAAATAAGCCCTTGCTGAGCGGCGGACGTATGCCAGGTTGCGTATTTAAATAGGGATTAAGTACTTCTACAATCACACCGATTGTTCGAGTGCGTGGGTCCATGCCTTCGCTAATTCGAACAACCTTTGCTGGCCAGCTAACATCGAGACCATCTCTGTTTAAGCTAACTTCCGCAGTTAAACCAAGCAGCTCACCAATTTTTTGACTGCCAATGCTATTAATATCAATTTTTGGCACTCCATGTAATAAACCGGCCATGCGCCCCATAGGTACCTGTACTTCAATCTCTGCTTTTTCTATTCCATCTACCGTAACTAAAACGTCACCTTGTCGGGCAAATTGTAGAATTTCTGTATTACTTTGCACTACTCTGCCATTAAAGGGCATGACTAATGTTGTACGCTCCAAATTCAATTTTGCACCGGCAAGTTGCGACTGCAGGTGCCTAACTTCTGCATTCAAGCGTTGTTTTTCTACAGGATAAAGATTAATCGCATTTCGCAAATTTTGCACACTTTGCTGCTGCGCTAATACACTACGTTGTTCTCGCTCAAAATCTGAAGCGGTAACACTGCCATCTGAGCGTAATCGCCGTTTTCGTTCTAATTCTGCCTGACCAATTTTCAACGCGCTTTCTTCTATTTTTATCGATGCCAGGGAATTTTTTTCACGCACGGCTATATCTGCAAGTTGTGCTTTAGTTGCTTCAATGGTTGTTTGTGCCTGGTTAACGGCCAATTCATAATCGCTGGGGTCGATTTTTAAAAGCACTGTGCCAACTGGAATCATTGCGCCATTTTTAAGATCAGGATTAATCTCTATGATCTTGCCGCTCACTTGTGCAACACCTTTCCACACTTTACTTGGCGCTACATTTCCGTGCCCGTGATACATCGGCATGACCGTTAGACGTGGCACTTCAATAATACGTACAGCATGTGATTTTTCTTCTACTTGAATTATCTCAGGCTCTGATTTATTTTTAACAAGTAAAAAAAAAATAAAAATGCCAATAAGAATTGCGGGTAAAATTAACCAACTTCGTTTTTGAAGTTTCTGCATGATTGTTACTTTCCTTATTGGCAACTATATATTTATCATTGTAGCGAAGTTCTTTATGTATTTCCTACTTCATCAACCGAATTGTACTGATCGTTTACTGAATATCTCATATTCAAACCCTTCGATGGGAAAACTTACTCCATCATTTTGCGCTGCTCCAGCTGCAATCAATAACGGACGGAAATGTTCTGGCATCGGATGATTACGTTTGGCTTGAGGTGCTTTTTGTTCCCAATTTAAAAGCGCATCAATGTCGTTTGTTAGCAGTGCCTTTTTTATCCATTCATCAAACTCCTGTGCCCAATTTGCAGGCTCCCCGTTTGCACGTGGATTCCATTCCTGCAAATTATGCGTCAATGTACCATTGCCTGTAATCAACACACCTTGTTCACGCAATGGTGATAATTTTTGACCGAGTTCATACAAATCCTGATTTGATAATGTATAAGGCATCGTCATTTGTAAAACTGGAATATCTGCGGCGGGCCACATGTGTAAAAAAGGCACCCAAACGCCGTGATCTAATCCACGATCTGTCATCAATAACTGATAGCTGTCGTGTAATAATTGCGCAACAGGATCGACTAAATCTACTGCACCCGGCGCTGCATATTGAATATCATAAAGTGCTTGGGGGAATCCGAAAAAATCATACACCAACTTGCTATGTTCCAGCGTTTCACCGAAGGCCAAAGTTTCCGTTTCCCAGTGCGCGGAAAAAACCAGAATAGCTTTTGGCCTGGGCAAGCTTTCCCCCCAGACCATTAGCTCTTTTCCCTTCTCACTATCCACAGCCGACATTGGCGAACCATGAGAGACAAATAACACGGGAATTTTTTTAGCTGTCATATTATTTCTCCTTCAGTACCAATTAATTCAGTCATGTTTGCTCTCCTTTGATTTGTCTTACTTGATAACTAACTATAGGCATAGTATCGAATGTTTTACTGAAAATGATAATACGTTATATTTAGAAGTCACTGTTTTTATATGCGAACAATAGGATATATCAAAATGGATCTGAACCAGTTACTCATTTTTGCTAAAGTTGCTGAAAATCAAAGCTTTACTAAAGCCGCGGCAGAACTGCACATGGAAAAATCCACCGTTAGCAATAAGATTTCTCAACTTGAATCGCGATTGGGGGTACGTTTACTAAACCGAACCACTCGCTCAGTAACATTAACCGAAGCGGGTGCAGGCTATTATCAATATTGCCAACAGATTGTGGAGAGCGCAGCGGAAGCCGACCAATTTGCATCTAATCTTGGAGATGAGGCCGTTGGTTTGCTACGAGTTTCTGTATCTATGGATTTTGGACAACTTTTCATTCGAAATTTAATAAAACCGTTTTTGAAAGCAAATCCCAAAGTAGAGCTTGAGCTGATACTAGAAAATCGTTTGGTTGATTTGGTTCGAGAGAGAATTGACTTAGCGTTAAGAATAGGTCGAGGATCTTTAGGTGATTCTAGTTTAATTGCAAAAAAAATATTGAATGCGGAAATAGGTGTATATGCCTCCCCCGAATATATCAATCAACACGGCGAGCTAAAGAGTATTAAAGAACTTAGTCAATTTGAATTTATTGAATTTACCATGGGTGAAACATTTTCAATACCAATTAAAAAAGCAGATGTGACGTATCAATTCGAACCAAAAGGTCGACTAAAAGTTAATGATATGATTGCAGCAAAGGAAGCGGCAAGATCCAGCTTAGGTATGGTAATTCTGCCAACTGTTATCGCAAATGAAGAAATTAGAAATAAACAACTCATACCTGCTTTAACAGATTGCCAATTTCCTACTTTCTCTTTGTATGCAGTGTATCCTAGTCGACAATGGATACCTGCCAAGCTAAAAGTATTTTTACAATATTTAGATCACATTGATGAATATTTACCATGATTTTAACACTTTATTAGTTGCATATCTTATTAAAAATAACTTTACGGATTACTAATTTCAATCGCATCGTTAGCTAAAATTCTTCCCATCATTTATTTCTCCAAAGCTAATTCTGCTTCTTTTTTTAAACCAAATTTTCTCATCAGCCAAGCTGGTGGGCAGAAACCTGTAAATGAACTTTGAAGACAGTTAAATCCAATAAAAAGTGTAAACCAGGTCCAATAAGGATGATGGAACAGAGCCAACAAAGATGTGAGCATGACCATGATTCCCCCAAACGCAAATAGTGCTCGTTCTACAGACATAACATCTTCTCCAGTTAGTATCTTTTATTGAAATAGTTAGACTAATTTCTATTCATCCGGAATCAACAATCAACAATCAACAATCAACTGAGTTGATGTGCACATTATCATCATGGCTTTTAAAGTTGGGAAAATCCGTCCCAAGCTCAGCAATTAATCGTAATCGATGGGATAGCGGCGGCTCTTCGTGATTTGCAACGCGTTCGGCAACTGCAATGATGTCAGCATATTCCTCTTTCATAATGTGTCCGACAAGCTTTGACATATCAAGTTCGATACGTTGCATGACTTCCTTGAAGTTTTTCGGATCTTCAGCAAAAGCAGGTGTTATTGAAAAAACAAGTGCAAGTAAAAATAGAAAATAATTCAATCTGAGTTTCATGGATTCTACCTCCAAGTAGATAAGGAAAAATATCTTTGCCAATTTCTATCAGTAACAAAATTAAATATTCTATTAACTTTTGTTTAATAACAGATCAGTGTTAAAAAACACATTCTTAACGAATAATCTCAGCGAAAAAACGCGGCGCATGTTTTTGTTAGCACTACCAACCCAATTCAGCCACTACACTAGCAACCATTTATGAAAGATCTGGGTATGGAGTAGTGTTTTCATGCTCGCGCCCACTTTATTTAATTTCGTTGCAATTATTATCGAATATGCACAACTGAAAGTAAATGCGGTAAATATGAACATCACCTGTGCATAATATGCAAAAATAAGCTACGATTTAGTCAAATTAGGAGGGAAAATGGACCTATTAAACAGTATCGAGCTATTTGTGAAAACCATCGATGAGGGAAATTTCTCAAAGGTGGGACGTCAGCTACATATGGCACCATCTTCAATCTCACGTAAAATAAACACCCTGGAAGCAGAGCTGGGAGTGCGCCTGCTGCAACGAACCACCCGCAACATAAGCCTGACCGAGGCCGGGCAAGTCTATTATGAGCTGGTCAGCAAAATTCTTAATGACCTGAATGAAGCACAAATGGCGATCACTCAATTACAAGCAACTCCCAAAGGTACACTGAGAATCAACGTTGCTATTCCATTTGGTGAACGTAATATTACTCCTCTCTTACCTGAATTTCTGGCAATGTATCCTGAATTAAAAATTGATCTAACACTAGAAGATCGCGCTATTGACCTGATAGAAGAACGTGTTGATCTATCAATTCGTATCGGCCCATTGAGTGATTCTTCAGTTGTTGCGAGGAAATTGGAAGAGAATCAATTTGTGGTTTGCGGAAGTCCACAGTATTTTGAATCGCATGGACAACCAACTGCACCAAATGAACTATCTCATCACAATTGTATCATCAATAATAATATAAACAGCGGTAATATCTGGCAGTTTAAAAAGGGCGCTTCAATAGAAAATATTTCCGTTAAAGGTAACCTCAAAGCTAACACCGGTGGTGTCTTATATAATGCCATGTTATCGCATCTTGGGATTGCGGCGTTGCCAACATGGTATGTAGGAGAAGATATTAAACAAGGTAGATTACAAAGAACACTAGCAGATTATGAGATCAATCTTCCTGCTATGGCCGATAGCGCAATTTACGCATTATATCCAGCAGGGCAATATTTGCCGCCGAAGGTTAGAGTGTTTATCGATTATTTAATTGGGAAGTTATCGGCAGCCAATGAAAAATGAATATGCAATGCGTGTTTATTTAAAAATAATCCACATTCATTCTTCCTCACTAAAACTAAAATTATTTCAACAATTTTTTCTTATAAACATTAGAAATACAACTCCCATCCCAAACGTAAGATAGATGCTGTCCTTAATGAAGAACGCTTACAGCGGGAGGCCACAGCACTGCAATACTCTCCCTGGATTTCTAACAGAGCGATAGACAATTCCCCATGAATTAATCTCTTTCATTTCCCAGCTAAAGGTTTGGTCAAATGACAAATCATTGGAATCATGCAACTCACTATAACTGTTACTACGAATATACTGAGTTCACGTTACTGGAACAAAGAAAGGATTAAAAACTGTGAAGGAGAGGATAAGACCACCCCGCCCTCACAAAATAAAGCACAATATGGCTAACGCCAACGCTTAGGAGTCACCCTTCGTTCCAACAGAACTGTGAGATAGGCACCGTCTGTAGCATCATAATGACCATGATCACCATGCAGAGTAGTGTGCGTAGGATCGCCCCACACCTGCGCATCATCGCTGCCATGCACCCAGATGTTAAAGTGATCCAGCTTGCGATCAGCAGTGAACATTACCCAACGTACGGCATCGCCCACCTGTAGGGCATCTGTCAGATCAGATTCATTAGGCAGTTGCCACATGATAACTTTGTTATTAATACCGTTACCGTCATGATCATCAAATCCGTCCATAGCTCTTCCATGAAACATACTTTTTGTAAATCCTCGGTGACCGTTACGGCTCACTACTCCGTTGCTAATATCAGTGATCACAACATCGTCACGCAAGGTATCAACGCCGAACTGGAAAAGCTGCTCGTCGTCATTGAGCGACAACCCTCCGGCTGGATAAAAGGTGTTGGTCTGCCAATCAAAAACACCGTGATTGGATTCAGTAGCGACATTTTCGGCGATGGGGCCTACATTGGTAAGATTTAATATGAGATAAGTATAAGTACCGGTTGAATGGTCTTTAAAATAAACAACCTTAAACTCTGCATAGGGCAGTGCAATAGCCGTAGATTGATAAAGTAGTGCAAACAAAAGCAGTAGTTTTTTCATGATATTTCTCCCCAAGTTCATTAGTAAAGCGATGCCACCATAACAAGTGTAGCTAGTTAATAAAGAGAAACAAGGAAAAATACATAGTGATATTTTTGCAGAGTTAATAGGTGTGTATCAGGAGTGGCTGGAAAAACATGATATAAATAACTGATATAAATCTGTCACCGAGAAATTTACTTTTTAATTAGTCCATTGCATAAAAGCCTATGAACTGGAAGCTGAACAGCACATTCATACTTGTAGCGGTTAACACCAACTTATCAAGATCTTGACTCGTGCATGGTAATATAAAATACATTAAGCTCATGAAGTAACAATATTTCAATTTCGCTCAAATTTACCTTGTTCTCATCAACTTCATCACACTCCCAGTATCCACCCTTACCCCACGCCACAAATAAAACGACTCTGCCGCTTGTTCAATCAACATCCCCAAGCCATCCCACGCCTGCTTCGCTCCACATTTTTTTGCATGAGCCATAAACACTGTATCGT
Organism: uncultured Ectothiorhodospiraceae bacterium; assembly: GCA_945787715.1. Classification (GTDB taxonomy): domain Bacteria; phylum Pseudomonadota; class Gammaproteobacteria; order S012-40; family S012-40; genus CALZJE01. Next base: position 61,966 of record CALZJE010000012.1, read on the forward strand.
TTTCTCCATACATCATGTCGTAACAATAGGCACCTTTATAAATTGAGTCCACGATGGGAGGTAACTCACCACTTAAACTGGCGGCAGTTCCATTGATGATTAAGTCAAATGATTGTTCACTTGCATCATCAAATGAGACACCGGTAATATTACCTTCATCCGCAAACAGTTCTGCAAGTTCAACCGCTTTACTTACTGTTCGGTTTGCGATAGTTATACTTGTTGGATTCTCTTTTAATAACGGACCAAGTACACCTCGTACTGCGCCACCTGCCCCCAGAATTAAAACGCGCTTCCCTTTAAGGTCAAAACCCAAATTGCTTGTAATATCTCTGACTAGGCCTACACCGTCAGTGTTATCGCCAATGAACTCTCCATTGTCATTAACAATGATTGTGTTTACCGCTCCAGCTTTTTCAGCATTAGGATTGCGTTTACTGACAAAATCCCAGGCGTCTTGTTTGAAAGGTACCGTAACATTTAATCCTTTGCCGCTTAGATTGACAAACTCTTTAACTGCTTCTGCGAATTTTCCTTCATCAGCGAGCACAGCTATGTATTCAATATCCTGATTCGTCTGCTTTGCAAATTCTGTATGAATGAGGGGTGATTTGCTGTGGGAGATGGGGTTGCCGAAAACTGCATATTTGTCTGTCATTATTCAAACCAAACTATTGCTAATTTTAATATTTAGATTATACGGTGTCATAAGATTTTCTCAAATATATAATCATCCATCACAAAGCCGTTGCCAATATCAACAATACATTCGTCAACTTTGATAAACCCCAGCTTATTATAAGCACAGATTGCATTTTCGTTATCTTTATTGACTCGTAGTGATATCTTCGTCATTTCTGGTTGAATGACAGATTGTTTTAATAACGATAACGCCACTTTACCAGTACCCTGTCTTCTTTTACTTGCTCGAACATAGAATTTACTCAGTTCAACATTTCTTTTATTTACATTCTGAAATATTGCCAAATAACCCAAAGCTCGTTCTCCACTGGTTATGAAAAAATATTCATAACCCGATTCAATTTGTTGAGTAATAGCATCGATGCTCTGAAATTTCTCTATCATATAATCAACTTGTAGTTGACCGATAATTGACGGAAAATATTCATTCCAAATCACATGAGCTAATGCTGCTACGGTTTCTATTTCTACTTTTTGTTTTATCGCATGTATAGAAATCATCCAACCAACTTCCCGTTCCACAAACTAATGTTTATCAGACATTCTTTTAGTTTCCATGCCTGCTACAATTATTGCAATATTACTTTTCATTTGATCACTGAGTAAGGGGGAAATGTGAACAAGCCCGGATTTCTAGTTGTAATTTTAATCACTTTTCTATTTTCAATAAACGATGTATGGGCATCGCTACTTATTCATCATGATCTCAGTGTAAAAATTGTTCCTAAAGAACACAGTATATCAGTGATTGATACGCTAGATTTTTCTGCCAATAAAAATCAGGGTAAAAGTTATACCTTCTTTCTACACAAAAACATGAGTATAAAAGCAACAGAAGGTGAACTTGTTTCTAACTCTAATCCCCCGAATGATTATCCGGTTCCTATCCACGCTTACTCTATTAGACCTGATGCCAACAGCAATAGAGCAACGATTGAATATTCCGGTAAAATTTACCATCCAGCCAAGGCAGCTGAAGAGGAATATGGTCGTAGCTTTGGAGAGACGCCGGGACTGATTGGTGAGGAGGGAATTTATCTTGCTCAAACATCTGCCTGGTATCCGCTTGTGAGTGAGTCATATCAAACTTTTGATATGCGTGTTTCCACTCCAAATTCTTGGAAAATAGTAAGCCAGGGTGAGCGCACGCGTGAGAATGAAACAGATGATAGTTATAACGTCCGTTGGAAAGAATTAGGCCCACAAGAAGAGATCTATTTAATCGGCGACAAATTCACAGAATACAATCAATACACTGGCAGTGTTGATGCGATGGCATTTTTACGCAAACCTGACGCTGCACTTGCGCAGCGATACCTAAATGTCACCGCTCAGTATATTGAAATGTATCGACAACTTATCGGCCCCTATCCCTACACTAAATTTTCCTTAGTTGAAAATTTTTGGGAGACGGGCTACGGCATGCCTTCATTTACATTACTTGGCCCACAAGTTATTCGCTTGCCGTTTATATTACACTCCTCTTATCCACACGAAATTCTCCACAACTGGTGGGGGAACAGTGTTTATGTTGACTATAACAAAGGCAATTGGGCGGAAGGATTAACGGCTTATCTATCAGATCACCTCATCAAAGAACAACGTGGGGGCGGCGCTGCTTTTCGCCGAAACATATTGCAGGGCTATGCCGATTTTGTCGGTGAATCAAAAGATTTTGCATTAGCAGAATTCACATCCCGGCATAGTGCAAGCAGCGAAGCTATTGGTTATGGAAAAACGCAAATGCTTTTCAATATGCTTAGACTTAAATTGGGAGATCAAAATTTTGTTCGTGGATTAAAAATACTCTATCGAAACTTTAAATATAAAGAAGCAAGCTTTGATGACTTACAACAAATTTATACTGAAGTATCAGAAATTGATTTAACACCTTTTTTTAGTCAGTGGGTAGCACGAGTTGGAGCACCACAAATAGCGCTTGGTAGTTTGATGCGCAAGCAGGATGAAGAGGGCTGGAAACTCATTGGTAAAATCAAACAGATTCAACAAAGTGAATTTTATTCACTGGATGTTCCCATCGCGATCACTTTGGCAGACAAAGAAAAAGCACATCAAGCAGTGATAACAATGAATAGCAAAGCTGAACATTTTAATATACGACTACCTGCTGAACCGGTGCGCATCGATATTGATCCTGAGTTTGATGTTTTTCGTCGACTTGATCGTGCAGAGATTCCACCTGCACTCTCGCAAGCACTGGGTGACACCAATGCACTGATGGTTCTTCCTTCAAAAGCTGCGCCTGAATTAATTCAAGCGTATGAACAAATGGTCAGAACCTGGCAGCAATCGCAGCCCGTCAACATTACTTCTACCTTTGATAACATGTTAAAAAAACTACCGAATGATCGATCTGTGTGGGTTCTTGGAAGTGAAAACAGTTTTTCTTCGGAAATCACTTCAAAGCTTTCCAATTTTGGTTTTAGCTCTTCTGTTAACGATATAATCATTGACGGAAAAAGTTATGCAAACAAAGGCAATTCAATCATTTTATCGTCGCGAAGTGATGAAGCGCCAAAACATGGCAGAATATTAATCACAACTGACAATCCAAACGCTGTACCTGGCCTAGCGCGTAAATTACCACATTATCGAAAATACAGTTATCTAGTCTTTGAAGGTGACGAGCCAAATAATATTGGCAAAGGCCAGTGGACTGTTTCAAATTCACCCATGAGCTATACTTTTACAGAAGAGGGAAAAAAAGCTGGAAAATTCGCCGCTCGCCATGCACTAGCCCAGCTACCTCCTGCATTTTCGCAAGAGAAAATACTTGAAGACATAAAGATACTAGCTTCTGAAGAAATGGAGGGCCGAGGAATTGGTTCAAGAGGAATCGACGAAGCAGCGGACTATATTGCCAAAACATTTCAACAGGCCGGACTAAAACCGGGTAGCGATGAAAATAGTTTTTTTCAGGAATGGTCAGAAGATATCGATGGGTTAGGGACAAATATTCGTTTAAAAAACGTGATTGCTGTACTCCCCGGAAGCAATCCAAAACTGAAAAATGAAAGTGTCGTTGTTAGTGCACATTATGACCATCTCGGCTACGGCTGGCCTGACGTAAAAGAGGGCAACAAAGGTAAACTCCACCCCGGCGCTGATGATAATGCAAGTGCAATTGCTGTCATGCTAGAACTAGCTCGCATTGCCGGCTCTAGTTGGCAACCAGAACGAACTATTGTGTTTGTTGCTTTCACCGCTGAGGAACTTCGCAGTCTCGGCGCACACCATTATGTAAAACATTATAAAACTTACCCGGCGAAAGATGCCATCGCTGCAATTAATATGGATACGATTGGTAGACTAGGTGACGCACCAATCACCGTATTTGGCTCTGGCTCAGCCACTGAATGGCAACACTTGTTCAGAGGTGTTGGATTTGTCACAGGGATTAAAATAAATCCCGTTGCGGATGATCCTGGCGGCAGTGATCAAATCGCTTTCCATGAAATAGGCGTGCCTGCTGTACAGTTTTTCGGAAGTGTACACGCTGATTTCCATAGCCCCGGTGATACTGTCGATAAACTCGACATGAAAGGTATTTTAAAAATCACCAGCGTACTCAAAGAAAGTATTGATTATCTTGCAGCTCGGCCAGAACCGTTAACATCCACCCTGCAAATCGGTACAAATAAAAAATCAAAACCTGCCTTGCGAGGTCGGCGCGTTAGTCTGGGAACAATACCTGACTTTAATTATTCAGGCCCTGGTGTGCTAATTACAGGAACAACACCGGGTTCCCCTGCTGAACAAGCAGGATTAAAAAAAGGGGATATCATCACCCAAATTGATCAAACAGAAATAAAGGATTTGCGAACATTTGGCAAGTTGTTACGCAAAATGAAACCTGGCGATGAGATTCGCGTATCATTTAAACGAAATGAGATGATACTCACTAAAAACATTACATTAAAACAACGCTAGGATTGGACAAGTGAAGCGCATCAATTCAAAAGCAATAGAAGACAGTCTTTATTAATGAACCTAGGGCTGTCGGACTTAGGATGAATCTACTCCGCAACTGCTCCTACGTCACAAAAAGTGTGCTCTCGATCAGCGGTAAGCTTCAAACCTAGTCTACCGTTTACATCCATACAGTCTT